>CAZPZE010000754.1:0-9399 GCA_964590625.1 uncultured Solibacteraceae bacterium | reverse complement strand
TTCGGCCTTGATCCGCATCAGTTCGGCCAGCAACTGCCCGATTCCCTGATGCATCTTCTCGTAATCCGTCACGACAGCGTACGTCTTGCCATTCCGCTTCCTGATCGCGATGGCGCCGGTCTTGTCCATGATGTATTCGGCCGTGAGCTGGCGGCCGCGTTCGTGGTCTTCCTCGATTGTTTCGCCCTTTGGAATGCGGCGAAGCTGGTAGACCAGAGTGCGGGCAATCGTATCGTACATTGTCTTCCCCAAGTCGTCCGAATCGACGAGTCCCAGTTCCTTCAGCTTCGGGTCGAACACATTCCAGTACGCCACCAGATCGGCGCGCGCTTCTTCCAGCGCGGAGAAGTACTCCTTCAGGTACGCCTGCGGCGGCTGCGTCAGCTTCGGATCGAGCTTGCCGGAGCCGTGACCGATCACCTCATGCATGCACGTCAGCAGATCGCCCGCGACGGTGTTGTATTTCTTATAGCGCGCGATCTCTTCCGGCGAGTAGGCAAATTCGTTGATCACTTTATCGCCGACCGCCTGATCGAGCGCGCGCGTGCTGCTGCTGAAGAGAAAACTCTTCGACCCTTCCTTCTCACGGATCTCATCTTCGTTCGGCAGATTGTCGCCAATCGTCGTGATATGGAAATCGCCGGTCTCGATCACCGTTTCGATCGCCTTGGCGATGGGCGGCGTCACGCCTTCCTTCTTGTATTGCGGAAGCCAGGGCGCTTTATTTTCGAAGTACTGCGCGTTCGCCGCGATCTTCTTCATGGCGCCCGAAAGCTCGTCATCAGTCACGCTCACGAAGCTCTGCGAACTGCCTTTGGCCCCGCGCGCATCGCGGTAGACCTCGATGAATCCGTTGACAAAATCCACGGGCGGATTATTCCCGACCCACGCACGACCAAACTGCAGCCAGTCGCTGTATTCACCCGTCTGGTAGTAGCGGATCAGGTCATCGATCACCTTCGCCTGATCGGGCTCCGCGTAAGCGCGGGCCTTCGCGAGATACGTGTTCGCTTTCTTCAGATACTGCGCGTACAAACCGGGCGCAATTTTCCCATCGGGAGTGCCAGCGCGATACACCTGCTCCACCAGCTTCCCGTTCTGCTTGAAGACGCGCGAGTTCAGCGCATGCCTGTCGACGAATCCCTTCAGATCAGCCAGCGTGACGCCGAGGTAATAATTATTGGCGCTCGCCTGGATGATATCGAGCCCGTTCTGCGGACTTTTCGCCGTGATCATCGGCTCGAAATTCGGATCGAAGAAAGCCTGTTTAAGCGCCGCAGCATCGCGCAGAAGGTCGGAGCGGCTCGCGCCGACGAGCGCACGGCTCAACTCTTCCGGAGTGAACGTGGGCAGAAATTTTTGCGACGTATTCTCGTTGTGATTCCCGCGGTTGGCCCAGAAGAGCTTCGTATACGCGAGGATTTTTGCGTATGCGTTGGGATCAACCTTCCCTTTCTTCGCGACGACTGCTTCGAGGATGGCTTTCTCGCGCAGACCGTAGCGGGAAAGCTGATCGTAGATGATCGGGTTGATGGCGATCGACGCCTGGGTGAGCCAGTACGCCAGCGCCTGCTGCTTCGGCGTGAGAGCGTTGAAACTCTGCGCCTCCACCTGGATGAAGCCGGTAGTATCGACACGATCCACCATCGACGACTGAGCGCACGCGGGGATCGCAATCGCGGCGGCCAGGCACAGAGCGGCGAGGTTACGTTTGTGTGTCACTACCGACAGGTTACGATACTTGCGTATGCTCAACCTTCATGCCGTGCCTCTGGCGATTCCGGAAAATGCCAACATCATTCTGGGTCAAAGCCACTTCATCAAGACCGTGGAAGATCTCTACGAGGCCATGGTGAATTCGGCGCCGGGAATCAAATTCGGCGTTGCGTTCAGCGAAGCTTCGGGGCCTTGTCTCATCCGCAGCGACGGTACCGATGAAGAGATGCGCACGGCCGCAGTCGATATCACGAAGGTGGTTGCCTCAGGGCATTTCTTCGCCATCGTGATGAAAGATGCGTTCCCGGTCAACGTGCTGAAGGCTGTGCAGGCGGCTTACGAAGTCTGCAACATCTTTTGCGCGACGGCGAACCCGGTGCAGGTGATCGTGGCCGAATCGGAGCAGGGCCGCGGCGTGCTGGGCGTGATTGATGGCTCATCGCCCAAGGGCGTGGAAAGCGCCGAGGACGCGGACAAGCGTAAGGGCTTTTTGCGGATGATCGGCTACAAGCGCTGAAGACGAATTTCGCCTTTGCCCCAGACGCACTGGCGTCCGACGCCGGTCCACCGGGCAGCTTCGAGCCAGGGCAGGAATTCGGCGAGGTCGCCTTCGTACTCGGCGAGCCCGGTGAATCCGCCGATGCTGTGGGTTTGCCCGGTGCGGCTGCTGCGCCGGTTTACCTCGACCTGCCGCGTTTCGCAACGCGCCATCCGGATAGCGGCGGCTCGCGCACCGATTGCCTGGAAATCGATCTCGATCGGTCCCGCTCCGTAGAGGCTTCGAAGCGTGCTGATACGGTCGCGAACACGAGCGAGGAGGATCGGGAACTCGGGCTCGGCGGCGATCTGGCCCTCGTGTTTCAACTCGGTGGGGGTGAGGAATTCGACGCGGAGCTTGCTGCGGCCTGTCTCGCGCACATCCAGACGCACACAAACAGGAGCGAGGCGACGAACGCGATCGAGATGAATTCGTCCGCGGCCAGGTCCGATTCCCTGCTCGGAGAGCGCGCCAAAAGCATTGACGAACGGTTCGATATCGGCGGTGAAAACGTTCAGATCGAAATGGAAGACTTCACCGGACTGGATCGAGCAGCCATCGAGATGCCGCGCCCGGAAGACGAAAGGCCGCGGAGGATCCGCGAGTCCGCTGGGACCGCCGGCCGCGATGGGTGCGAACAGTTTTTCGTCGAGCGCCGTTCCGAGCGCGCCCCGAAGAGTGTTGGCAGCTTTGCCAGGCGGGAAGAACAGCGGTTCGCGCGCGGTGAATTCCAGCCGCAGCGGATAGCATTCAAACAGCATCAGGGGATCTGGCCGAACTCGGCGCGCATCAGATCGCGCAGCCAGGCTTTGTGCTTCGCGAGAAACGCTTCGTAGTTTTCCGGATGCGCGGGATCGAACTGCGGGCCGGTCCAGTCTCTGGATGGAATGGCCGGCGCGGCGGGATCGACCTTGCCCCTGGGATCTTCGGGCGCGTCAATCTGTTTTCCGAAATACTGATTGCCGGTGAACACCATGTTCCTCGCGGGCGCCCAGCCGGGAGCGATGTCGTAGGTGCCGTCCGGGTGGCTTCGCGGCGCGTGGCCGTAGCGCGCGACGCCATCGACATAGAAGCGATTGCCGGCGAATAGCGCACCGTCCGTCCAGCCGGACCAGTTGGACGCCAGCACCATCTGGACATCGAGGCCCGGACCGACGTAGATAGCATTGTCTTCGACGCGCGCGTTTTCGACGGCGCTGATGTGGAAGATGCGGGTGCGGTCGTTATGCGAAATATTGTGCCGCACGATGGTTCCGGTGTTTCCGATATTCTGCGCAGGGTTGCGCTGCCCCGGCGAGCAGATCAGCATGAAGCCGCCCTGATTGTCGTGGCTGTAGTTGTACTGGAATGTAGTGCCGCGCGAATTGTAATCGGAATCGAAGCCTTCACCATCGTGGGTGTCGTGCGTATCAGACGCTTCGTTCCATTGGAGTAGTGTGTTGTCGGTGCTCCACTGCCAGATGCCGGCGTTGAAGGAATTCGCGCGCATGTTGCAGCGGCGCGCGATGTTGTATTCGACGAGAGCGCCGTCGGTGGCCCAGGGAACGATGCCGTCACCGCCGATATCGTCCACATAGTTCCCGCGGATGACGACGTGGAGGCTGGGAAACCAGCGGTTCCGGGCCCAGTGGGAACTCTGGCCGGCGATGGCGGAGCGATCGACTTTCCAGATAATGTTGTTTTCGATCAGAAGGTCATCGAAGCGGCTGGGCGTGGTGGTGCCGTTGTTACTGAAGATGATGCCGCCGTTGTCTTTCTTTTCATTGGTGCCGGAGACGTCATGAATGTAGAGCCCGGAGACGACGATGTGGGTCGCGGTGCCGAAGTTGTCGAGCGCGATGTGGACGCCGCGTCGAACGGCTGGCGCCGCGGCGCGGTTGGTGATTTCGAGATGGCGGAGTTCGATCTGCTGGACATTCTGCAGAAGGACAGCGTCATCGACCGAGCCGTTCGCATCGATGCGCGGGAGCGGGCCATTGCCATAGCGGTCGATCACGATCGGCGCATTCGGCGCGCCGGACGACTGAGGCTTGAGTTGTTCGTTCCAGACGGAGCCGGCGTGCAGAAGGATTCGGTCGCCGGGCTTGAAGTCGGTCGAGGAGATTTTGCTGAGCGATTTCCAGGGCGCTGATTGCGTGGTGCCGGGGTTCGCGTCGTTGCCATGGGCCGAATCGATGTAGTAAGTCATCGCCACCGCAGGTGTACAGGCAAGCATCAGAATTGGGAAGAGGCGGATCATGCGACAGACTCCGGAGCGATATTATCAGGCCGTTCTTTCAAGAAACGCTTCCACTTTGGCTTTGACGGTACGCCGATCCATATCCAGACGGCGCGCCGCTTCTTCGTAACTTCCGGCCCTGCGATAAACGAGCGATGCGTACCACGAGATCAACTCCTCCATCTTCAGTTGGCCTTCCGCGATACGTTGCAATGGCGATTCCGCCACCCTGGCCAGCGGCTCGTAGGAGCGTCGAATGATGACGTTGCGAACGCACTGCTCCAGTTCGCGATAATTCCCCGGCCATGCGTAATCAGCCGGGAGATGCTTTGCAACCCAGTCTTTCACTTCAGGAAAGCATCGCTCCGCTTCGTCGCCCACGGACCGGCGCACCATAAAAAGTATCAGGTCATCGAGAACACCGGGAGTGTCGTCGATCTGCTCGCGCAGGGATGGGGTATGAATCTGATCGGCGCAAAGACGGTAATAAAGATCTTCGCGAAATTTCCCGCCGGCGATAGCAGCGGCGAGATCGCGATTGGTTGCGGCGATCAACTTACCGTGAAAAGTGCGCGGCGAGGTGTCGCCTACCATCGAGAAGCGCCTTGTTTCGATCACCCGGAGAATCTTCACCTGAATCGAGAGGTCCATTTCGCCAAGTTCATCGAGGAAGACTGAACCCTCGCGCGGACATGCTTCCAGCCATCCCTTGCGGTCGCCGATTGCGCCGGTGAAAGAACCCTTGCGATGACCAAATAGCTCGGACTCGATCAGCGCAGGAGAAAGCGCCGCCAGATTCATTGGCAGAAAAGTCTCGACTGGGGGGTCTTTGAACTGCATCAGTTGCGCATCGAACGGGATGTAACGCGAGCCCGCAATCGCGCGGGCGATGAGTTCCTTGCCCGTACCGGAAGGGCCGGTGATCAGTGTCGGGAAATCGTGCATGCGCGACCACAGTACGGTGTGGTATCGCCGCAGATCGTGCGTGAACACGGATTGCCAGGCTGATGCACGAAGGCGTGCGGCCGGCATCGAGTTTCCAATGATGTTGTCGAAGATATGCAGGAATGCGTAGCGAAGTTGGCGAAAACACGCGAAGACATGCGCGGGATCGGCCAGCCCTTCGATTAACTGACCGTTGACAGTAAAAAGCTGCTTCCACTCTTCGGCGTAGCGCTGATAGAACCGATACCGGGTGCCATGTGCCGCCGGTTTATCGAATTCGCGGTGGCAGCGCTGATAGAGCAGATACTGAGCGCAGTCGATATAGAGGGCGGTTTCGGAGGCCGTCGCGCCCTTGCCCATCCGGGAATGAACCTGCGGGATGAGCGATTCGAGCAATTCGTGAACACGAAGGACGTTCGGGCTCCGCATGCCGGGGTTGGTTACCGACGCACTCCAAACGGCGCCCTCGCGGACGAATTGCTCCTGCAAAGCGGTCCGCTCAAAAGCCGTTCGATCCGGGACAAATGGATTGCAGAACGCGATCTGCGAAATTGCGCCCAAAGTAGTACGCTCGCGATCTCCAAGAAATCCCATACATGAAATGTACCTGCTTGTTCATTCTATGTCCATGGCCAGCCCATTGAGGGCGGGAAACCATTGAAAACAAAAAGACGCAAGGTGGCGAGAATGCTGCATAATCCCTGGCATGGAATGGCTCACGGTTATCATCGTTCTGATCCTCCCAGCTGTAGGTTTCGGGATCGCCTGCATCATCTCACTTCTCGCGCGAATGAAGACGGCTGAGTCACAGATTCAGGACCTCATGACCCGGCTCGATTCCATGGAGCATCGGGACGCACCGGTCCGGCTCGTTAAGCCGGTAATCAGACCTACGGAACATGCTTCGGAAGCAGAACCGATTCGAGTTCGCGTACCCGAGCCAGGACCCGAACCCGCCGCCCCGCCGGCGCCGAGGGAAGTGATCCCTGAACCGATCGCGCCGCGAATTCCTGAACCTCCTGCCCAGCCTGGCCCCACCCTGGGCGAACGCATTCGCACACTGATCGGCGACACAGAGTGGGAAGCGTTTGTCGGAACCAGCCTGCTGAACAAAGCAGGAGCACTGGTGCTCGTGATGGGGATCGCCCTCTTCCTCAGCTATTCGTTTGGCCACGTTGGTCCGTGGGGACGTGCGATCGCCGCTATTCTCGGCAGCATCGGTCTGCTGGGGAGTGGCGTCTGGGGGGAATCACGCTCGCGATTCCGCGTATTTGCACGCGGACTGATCGGAGCTGGCTGGGCTGGCCTGTACGCGAGCGCGTATGCGATCTACGCAATCCCGGCCACAAAGATCATTCAGAATCCAATCGCCGGTTCGGTCATCCTGTTTGTTGTTGTGTGCGGAATGATTGCGCATTCGCTGCGCTATCGCTCGGAAGCCCTTACGGCAGTGACTTATTTCGCTGCCTTCGGCGCGCTTGCGATTTCTCCGCTGACGCCATTTGCGGTTCTGAGCCTGATCCCGTTATCCGCGTCGCTGCTTTACCTTGCGTACCGGTTTCAATGGTTTCGGATGGCGCTGATGGGAGTGGCGGCGACCTATCTGACGTGCATCTCGCGCGGTGATGCTCACGCGCCGCTCGCCGCGTCGCAGACCTTGATGCTCGCGTTCTGGATCCTCTTCGAGACGTTCGATCTGATGCGGATGAAGCGGCGAGCAGCTGGCGGTGGAATGGAGTGGATCGCCCCGCTCAATGCGCTCGGATTCCTCGGCATCTCCTGGCATGCATGGGCGATGCACGCACCGGAGAAGCTCTGGCTGGCATCCGCATACGCTGCAGCGCTCTATCTGGCAAGCACGGTGGCTCGCTTCGTCACAAGACCGCCTTCGTCATTCGTCAGCGAGAGTTCATTCGCAGAGCGGCTGCGTGCCGGGAGTTTTGAAGGTTCGGCGCTCCTCTCATCTGTGCTGGCAGGGCTGGCCATTTTCGGCCGCAGTCGGGGAATTTGGGTCAGTGCTGAATTGTTGGTGGAAGCTCAGCTCGTCTACCTCGCGGGAACATTTCTGGAGTCGGCATTCCTGCGCGGGATCGGCATCGGCGGCTTTGGATTCTCCCTGCTCCAGGCAACCGTTCATGACGGAACCGGGGTGACGGTACTTGGCCATTCGTTTGACAATCGCACACCAGTGGCAATTCTGCACGCGGCGGTGTTCTATCTGAACCGCGAAATACGGCGGAACGGAATCATCTTCAGTTCGATGGCCGCTCTGCTGGTTGCGAGTGTCATCGGCACCGAACTGAAACCGGAATGGATTGGAACAGGGCTGGCCTTTTTTGGGGCCGCATCACTGTTGGTTGGATTGCGACGGCAGATTCCCGAATATCGGCATCAGGGTCTCGTTCTGGTTGGGCTTGGCTTCATCGGTACCGCTGGCACGGCGATCGTCTATGCCGCGTGGATGCCAATTGCATTCTGCCTTGCGTTGAGCTACGCGCTGGCGGTTGCAATGGAGCGGACGAATGGCTGGCTACGAATTCGCGAATCGATTTCACTCGAATACAAGATTGGCAGCTATCTGACTGGGGGTGCATCCACCGCGCTCGCGGCGCTTCTGCTGCGAGCCGTTGTGCCAGGCGATCGAGTGACGATGTCCTGGGGTCTGCTCATGCTTGTGCTCCTCGAACTCCGGATTCGCCGATTGCCGGAAGCGCTTGGTAAAGGATATATCGCCGTCGCCGCGGCGTGCGTTCTAAGTACGGTAATGGGGTACCCGGGTCCGCTGGAGCATCATCCGCGGCCCGAAGTATGGTCGTCCCTGCTGATTGAATGTCTCTCTGGGATTGCCTGTGTTCTACGGCTGACGATGTCCAATCTGGAAGAGGAGCGCGACGCCCTCACTCTCCTCGCCGTAGCCGGAACGAGTGCGCTGATCTGGACGCTCGCGCCGCTGCCAATCGTGTCGGTGATGTGGCTCGCACTCGCGATCGTCATGCTCGAATTCGCGCGCCGGTTCCGCTCCGTACCGTTCGGGTGGATCGGGACAGCGGAGGCGGCACTCGCACTCTGTCGCATATGCGTGGCAGATCTCGAAAATCCCGACAAATGGGGGCACGTTCCGGTGGCCGCGCTGACGGCGGGCGCCTTTATCGCCGGACTCTACTTTGTGTACTCGCAGCTTGGCTGGTTGAGTTGGCGGCGGCTGGCACGCCTGACATCGTGGTGCGCGGCGGCGTTGTACGCAGGTATCACGATTGCGCAGGCGAACTACAATAATTACGCCGTTTGGTGGGCGGGCGGAATGGTGGCCCTTCTGCTTGCCAGCCGCATCTTCCGGGAGAACGATTTCCGTTATCAAGCTTGCGCGCTTTCCGGCTTGACGCTCGCCTCCACTGTGCTGACTAATCTGAGTCCGGTGAACCTCTGGGTTTCGATCCCGGTAGTGACCGCGCTCTACACAAGCTGGTTCATCGTCGGGCGGGGAAGCCAGAAAAACTTGCCACTCTACTTCAGCGGCGCGGGAACCGTGCTAATGGCTCTGGTCCTCTACCATGCAGTTTCAGGCAGCATACTCACTGTTGCATGGGGAATTGAAGGCGCAGCCCTGCTCTGCGCCGGCTTCCCGTTGCGCGACCGCGTGCTTCGGCTTCAGGGATTAGCTGCATTCCTGTTTTGCACACTGAAGCTGTTCTTCTATGACTTAAGGAACCTGGAAACGCCGTACCGGATCGTCTCCTTTATCGCGCTGGGCGGAATTCTGCTCGGAGTGTCGTGGACTTACAGCCGGTTCCGCGAGCAACTCCGGCGAATTTTGTAAGACTACCAGTTTGTAATCGAGCCGTCCGGCCGGTAGTAGAGCTGGGCGCGGTTGGTGTCGTACTTCGTCACTTCCATGATCTGGGTGAGCTTGCTCATGTCGAGTTCGACGCCGAGACCGGGGCGATCGTTCGGGTAGAGTTTGCCGTCCTTGAAATCGCAGAAG
>CAZPZE010000753.1:0-2912 GCA_964590625.1 uncultured Solibacteraceae bacterium | reverse complement strand
GCGCCCGCCTCGCGGCAACGCCTCAGCGTGTCCTCCGTGAAATGAAGACCAGCCGTCGGCGCAGCCACCGATCCCCGCTCGCGCGCGTAAACCGTCTGGTAACGCTCGCGGTCCGATTCCTCATCCTGCCGTTTGATGTAAGGCGGAAGCGGCATGTGACCCAGGCGATCGATCGCCGCATAGACATCATCCTCACCAACCAGCCGCACGGTCCGTTCGCCGCGCTCCCCTTCCGAAAGAATCTCAGCCGAAAACCGATCGTCGAACCTCACCACCGCGCCCGGCCGCAGCTTCCGCCCCGGCCGCACCAACGCGCGCCACTCGCGTGAATCCGCCGACACCGGTTCGAGCAGCATGATCTCCGCCTCGCCGCCCTCGCGCTTTCCAAAAAGCCGCGACGGCAGCACGCGCGAATCATTCAGCACCAGGCAATCGCCCGGCGCGAGATACGAAGGCAGATCGCGGAACACGCGGTCTTCCCACGTCTGCGAATCGCGATGCAGCACCAGCATGCGCGCGCCATCGCGCTCGGCAGGCGGTTCCTGGGCGATCAGCTCCAGCGGCAGTTCGTAATCGAAATCGGAAAGCTTCACTCGGACGATTCGTACTCGGGACGATCAGTTCTTTTCCGGCAGGGCGAAAACGTAAAGCGCGTTGCCGGTCGGGGAAGGCCGGATATCCGGCGCAATAATGCTCGGCCCGAGCCGCGGGCTGCCGCCGCCATTTCCCGTCGCAACCGCAATGTATTGCCTGCCGCCGACGCTGAACGACACCGGAAAACCCTGCACCGTCGTGCCAAGCCGCGTCTTCCACAGGATCGCACCTGTCTTCACGTCGACCGCTTTGAACGTGCGGTCGAGATCGCCCACGAAAGCAATGCCGCTCGCCGTCGAAAGCACCGCGGTGAGAAACGGCGCGCGCTGTTCGATGTGCCAAAGCTCCTTCATCGTCTTCACATCGAACGCCGCCAGACGTCCCAGGTTGCCGTTCGTGCCGGGCATCTCGAAGAACCGGCGGTCGCCGGTGCCGCCGCCGCCTTCCTGCAGATTGACCGCTCGCCCGCGCACCTCACCGCAGCTCTGGCTCAGCGGAATGATGATCTCGCCGGCTTCCGGAACATAGCTCGTCGCCTGCCAGTTGTGTCCGCCCTCGGTGCTGGGGCACGATTGCAGCCATTCATCCGTCTTCTGCTCCAGAATGTCGCTGCGATAGTGAACCGTGCCGGCGGCGCGATCCACATTGTCGAAAACGTTCTGGAAAATCGTTTCCTTCAGATCGAGGAACCTGCCGGACTTCCGGTCCAGCTTCCACAGAATCCCGTCCTTCCCGACAGTCAGCAGAAAATTCTGATTCCCCTGATCGATCAGAACGCGCTCAAACACCACATCCAGGTCGAGCGATTCCCCCGGCGTGTGCTGGTAATACCAGACGAGCTTGCCGGTATCCGGGTTGAGCGCGAGCGTCGAGCTCGAATAGAGCGCCTTCTCGCCTCCGGTCGCGCGTGTCGCGCGCAGCCAGGGCTTGGCCTGCGCCACGCCCCAGTAAGTCAGATTCAGATCGGGATCGTAGCTGCCGGTGATCCACGCATCGCCACCCGCGCGGAACATATCCGGCAGGTTGTTCCACGTATCGCCGCCCGGCTGATCGCTGCGCGCCACGGTGTTGAAGCGCCAGAGCTGCTTGCCCGTCTCCGCATCGAACGCGCTGATGTAGCAATTCTCCTCGCGATAGAGCGTGCAGCCGGTGAGGCCTTCAATCACTTTGCCGTGCACCACGATCGGCCCGCTCGTCGTCGTGAAATCTTTCGTCTTCGTGGAAATCGGCGTATCCCAGAGCGTCTTGCCCGTCGTTGCGCTGAGCGCAACTATGTGCGCGTCGGTCGTCGAAACGAAAACTTTGTCTTCGTAGACCGCCAGACTGCGCATCGCGATCGTCCCGCCCGGTCCGACCGACGGACCCACCTGGTTCTGCCAGATCAGATCGCCCGTGCGCGCATCGAGCGCCTGCACGATGTTGCCCGTATTGGCGAGAAACATCGTGCCGTTGTGGACGATCGGCGTCGGCTCATTCGCGCCCGATTCATCCATCGCCCACACCCACTGGAGCTGCAGGTTCCTCACGTTCGCCGGCGTAATCTGCGCGAGCGGACTGTGGCTCCACGCCTGATAGTTGCGCCGGATCATGAGCCAGTCGCCGGGATCGGGATGGCGAAGCATCTCTTCCGTCACCGGCGTGTAATTCTTCACGGTGCCGGTGACCGTGAGCCCGCGCGCAGGCCCCACGCCGCCGCGTCCGAACTGCCCACGCCCACCAGTCGTGCCCGCTGGAAGAACCGGCGGCCCGGACCGCACCGCAACACTGCGCGGCGTGAACGTCGCAGTCGAAGTCAGCGACTGATTCCCCGCCACCGCGCCGTTCGCCTGCAGAAGGAACGCGGTCACATTGAGGTAATCGGCGTCCGAAAGACTCCCGCCCGCAAGCGGCGGCATCGCGGCCTGAATGAAGGCGAGCAGATCATGAACCGGGCGATTGCCCCACATCGCCATGAACTGCGTGCCGGCCAGTTGCGGCGCTTCGCCGCGGCCTTCAAGCCCCGGCATATGGCAGCTCGAACAGCTCGCGTCATAAACCACGCGGCCCGCCGAAGACTGCGCCGCGGTGAACGCGCCCGCAGGTTGCTGCGCGGTCACGATCCACAATCCTCCCGCCATTAGCGGGCCCAGAGCAGCAAAGCGCACGAACCGCGTCACGGCAGCAGCCACCCCCACGGATTTCCATCCGGCGCCTTCTCGCTGGCGATTTCGAGATAGAAGCGGCCTTTGCGCAGACTTTCGATCTGATCGGCGTTGAGGTCGAAGGAGCCGGTCACGGCGCCGGCGGGCGCGTGAGCGATGGTGAGTTCAAAGATGACC
>CAZPZE010000752.1:0-6373 GCA_964590625.1 uncultured Solibacteraceae bacterium | reverse complement strand
AATGAGCAGCCTGCGATTCGTCACGGAGACTGCTCCGGGCGCTTTCGTGCTGCACGACCACCTCCACGTCCGGGGCGGCCACCAGATCGACTGGATTCTCAATGGCGTGCCGATTCCCAATACGAATATGTCCAGCAACGTGGGCCGGACCCTCGATCCGAAGGACATCGAGGAAGTCGAAGTCAGCCAAGGCGGTTTCGGGGCCCAAAGCGGGGACCGTACGTTCGCACAGATCAATATCTTCACGCGGTCGGGTTTCGAATTTCACAACGATGGCGACCTCACGATGACCTACGGAAGTTTTCATCAGACGAACGATCAGCTCAATTTCGGGGCGCACAGCAGCAAATTTGCGTACTATGTCAGCGCAACGGGCAATCGAACCGACCTGGGGCTGGAGCCACCTGTCCGTGAGATCGAGAACGCTCTGGGCAGCGGGCAAGGGCTGTTCACGTCCATGAACTATCGTTTGAGCGAGGTCAACCAGCTCGCGTGGACGGCGAGTTCTCGGCGGGATCGCTTCCAGATTCCGGTAGACCCGAGCGATACGGATCGCGCGTCAGACACGTATTTCGGCATCCGCGATATCGACCAGGAGCGAGATACGTTCGCGACATTTTCGTGGGCCCACACGCTCAATCCGGGAACGCTGCTGACGGTTTCTCCCTTCTACCGAAACAACGATGCGCAGTATATTGGCAGCAAATACGATCCGCTTGTCGCCAATTCCCGCAACACGTCGAACTACTCCGGCGGACAGGTGGAACTGAAATACGTTTATGGCCGCCATAACCTGACGGCGGGAGTCTATGCGTTCTATCAGCGCAACAATCTGCTCTTCAGCCTCCGCGATAACACGGAGACGCCATCGCAGTTCGCGTCCGTGGACGCGATTCCGAGCGGCGGGCTGATCGCGGAATACGTCAACGATCAGTTCAAGCCTGCGAAGTGGCTCACGCTCAACGGCGGAGTGCGCGCGACGCATTTCGCGGGCGTGGCAAGTGAGAGTGCCGTCAACCCGAGGACAGGCGCCACCATAGAGATCCCGAAAATTCACTGGGTTCTGCGCGGCTTCTACGGCACGTACTACCAGGCTCCGCCGCTTTATACGGTGGGTGGCGCTGTATTTCAGCTTGCCGCGGCCACGGGCGACTTCGGATTCACGCCGCTGCGGGGTGAGCGCGACGTTCAGCGGGAATTCGGGCTCACGATCCCGCTGCGAGGATGGGTTCTGGACGCGACGCGTTTCCAAACCAGCTCCAGAAATTTTCTGGATCACGACGTCCTCGGCGCATCGAATATCCTGCTTCCGCTGACCACGCCGAACGCGCGCATCTGGGGCTTTCAGACCAGTCTTCGCTCGCCTCTGATTGGCGGCCGCCTGCGTCTGCATGCCGCGTTCGCGGATATGACCGCTCAGTATCGCGGCCAGCCGCTCGGCGGGTTGCTCGAAAGCGCCGGCGCACCGGATGACGGGACCGACTGCACGAAAACTTATTGCTATCTCGACCACGACCAGCGCGTCAACCTCACGGCCGGCTTCCAGGTCAGCATGCCGTGGCAGATGAATCTTGCCGGAAACGTGGTGTACGGCTCCGGCGTTCTGCTGGCCGATGGCCCGCGCCATCTTCCTTCGCACACAACCGGCGACCTGTATCTCAGTAAGTCATTCGCCGAGCGTTGGCAGTTCGGCGTTACAGCCCTGAACATTTCGAATTCCCGCTTCCCGTTCGACATCAGCAGCAGCTTTGCAGGAAGCCATTTCAACAACCCGCGGGAGATTTACGCTTCGGCGCGATACCGCTTTCATTTCTGAGGAACTCATGCTTGTCTACGACCCGATGTCGAATCCGCTGAACCGAATCGAATGGATGTTCGGATTCCTGGAGTGCGTCCACATTGTTTCTTTCGCGATCGGCGTCGGGTCCATCGCGCTGGTCGATTTCCGGCTTCTGGGACTGGGGTTCACGAGCCGTCCGGCACGTCAGATTCTGCAGGACACGTTTCTCTGGTCATTGATCGGTCTCACGTTCGCGATCACATCCGGCCTGATGCTGTTCTCGACCGATCCGCAGCGATACGCCGCGAACGATTCCTTCCGGTTCAAGATGATCACCCTCATCGTGGCGACGATTTACAATTTCACGATTCACCGGAAGATTGCCAACGCTGACTCCGGGCCTGCCGTTTCCGGCGCCACCGCCATCTTTTCGCTCGCCTCCTGGATCGCGATCATTTTCGGCGGGCTGTTTTACGCGTTCACATAAGGAGAAGCGATATGGATCTCGAAACCATTGCGCACGCCATTCGTAGTACGGAACTCTTCACCGCCGTCCGGCAGTCGGAACTGTTCTATCCGATCGTCATGTCGACTCATCTGACGTGTATCGCGATCTTTGGCGGTATGATTTTCGCGACGAATCTGAGGCTGCTGGATTTCTCGTTCACGTCTTATCCCGCGGGATCGATGATTCGCACGCTGCGCCCGTGGAAGCATTTCGGCCTGCTGCTGATGGTGACGTGCGGCATTCTGCTGGCCGGATCGAAAGCAGACGAGTACGTGCCAAATACATTCTTCCGCCTGAAGCTGTTTCTGTTATCGCTGCTGGCGGTGCACGCATTCGTCTTCCGCGACGTCTATCACAACACGAACGCACTGGATACCGCCGGGAAGATGCCAGGACGAGCCAAACTCGCGGCGGCGATTTCGATGGTCCTCTGGATCAGCGTTGCCTGCGCCGGCCGCTGGATTGCTTATTGGGATTCGCCGAAAGCAATCTTCTGAGCGCGCAACGCGAGAACACAGCCCGTAAAGAATACGGCGGAGCCCGTGGCTACATGCAGGGCGGCGACAATCGTAAACGCCATCGTGGTGTCGATCTCAAGAAGCCGCATCACGAATGCCGCGATCCCCAGCGTCACCTGCGTCAGAACCGCGGAGAGCAGCATCACGGCAGCCCCGCGTACGGGCGTCCCTTCCGGAGCGCGCTGCATCAGCAAAGTGCAGACAATCAGCGAAAGCAGCGCAACCACCAGCGCCCCCGCCATGTGCGGCAATATTCCCCAGATTTTGTGCCGGTAGAGCGCGCCGAAAATAATCTGCAGCAGCGTCAGCGGCGGCAGCCAGAAGGAAATCAGCCGTAACGCGCGCCCATGCTCCAGCGGAACCCAGTCTGCATCGGGCGCAAGCAAATCCGGGATCACTGCACACAAGCCCGCAACCAGAGGCGCCAGCAGCGCGTGCATCACGGCGCCGGAATCAGGCAAAGCCGCCACACCGCCGCCTCCGCTCAGCGCCTCGAGCGCCACGAGCACCAGTGCGGCAGCGTTCAGGATCCGCGCGTTCCGCTGTTCTCGTCGCAACACCACGGCCTGAACGGCCACAACAACCGCCAGCAGGCCCGCGAATGCGAGATGCAACAGGCCCGCCGTCGACGCGCCCGGCTTGCCTTCAAACCCGGTCAGCAGCGCCCCGAAAAACGGCGACAGAGCCGCAAGCGCGAAGACCCAATACGAATAGTTGCGCGCGTTCATCAGACGACTTCCAGATTCGCCATCATGGCCATATCTTCATGCTCCAGATTGTGGCAGTGGAAAACATACTTCCCGCGATATCCGGAAAAGCGCATCGCGATACTCGTCGCCTGCCCTGGCTCCATATCGATCGTGTCCTTCCAGCCCGCATCCCATCGGCCGGGCGGGCCCCCGTGCGACAGGACCTGGAAATGCACCAGATGCAGATGCAGCGGATGGTTGAAATCGGAACGAAGCCGCCAGATCTCGGTCGCGTCGAGCCGCGGAGCAGCGTCGATGCGGGCTTCGTCGAACGGCCGGCCATTGATCGTCCAGAGGTGCGAGCTGCGGTCGAACCGAAAATCGAATTCACGCACCGCCGCGACGCTTCGAACATCCATCGGCTCGAAGGAGGAAAGGCGCTCCGGGATTGCGCTGTCGTCCTTTTCCTTTCGAACCACATCAAAGCGCAGAATCGCCCCCGTCTTTCCCGAATCGGACAGATTTCGCAGCGTCACCGCGGCGCCTGCGGGATATGCGGAGAAATCAACAATGAGGTCGAAGCGCTCTGCCGGAGCAATCCGAACCGTTCGATGCCGGATGGGCGCGTCGAGCAGTCCGCCGTCGCTGCCGATTTGCACAAAAGCCGCACCCTGCGGCGGAGCCGGATCGAGCGAAAGCTCATAACGCCGCGCGTTCGAGGCGTTCAGCACGCGAAACCGATAGCGCGTGTTCGCGACGGAAAGTTTCGGCCACGCCGCACCGTTCACCAGGATGACGTCACCCAGCACGCCTCCCATATACGGATGCGTCACGCCTGGACCGCCCCGCAGCGTGGAATCGATCGACGGATACGCGAGCGAGCCATCCGCATGGAAGCTTCGATCGCAGATCACGAGCGGGATCTCCTTCTCGCCGCGAGGCAGCGCAAGCCGATCCTCCTCCTCGTCTCGAATGAAATAAACGCCCACCAGACCCCGCCAGACCTGCGCGCCGGAAAAATCCATCCGGTGATCGTGATACCAGAGGTGCGCCGCACGCTGCCGGTTCTCGTAGCGGTATGCGCGCCCACCCGCGACGCTGCGCTGCGGATTTCCACCCGCGAACTTCTCGCCGGATTCCGGCAGCACAAAGTCGGTCGGATATCCGTCGCTCACCGACTCCGTCCGCCCGCCATGCAGATGATTGACGATCGGAACCGGCAGCGAATTCCGCAGCGTCAGCAAGACCGTCCGGCCCGATCGCGCCTCAATCGTGGGCCCGGGGAACGCCCCGTCGTATCCCCAGATATTCGTCCGGACACCCGCAATCAGCTCCGCCGATGCCGGCCGGGCCGTCATCTCGTAGTAGTCGGCCGCGCCATCCGTACGGACCGGCTTCATCACCAGGGGCACAGGCAACTCTGTCCGGAAGGGCTCCGGGATTGCCAGACCGCTCGGCAGCAATCGCGGCCGCGGTCTGGCTTCCGTACACGCCAGATCCGCGAAAGCCCCGCCGGCGAAAGCGCCGGCCACCCGCAGCGCCTGCCGCCGGGTCACTCGCCGCTCCGGAACAGCCACACCGCCTGGCAAAGCACGCCGCCGAAGATCAGAACACCGAGAGGAACATGCACAGCCGGGAAACGTCCGTAGCCTGTTCCCACCTGCAGGCCCTCGGCGAGAAAGATACTGATCGTCGAAAGAGCCATCCACAGTCCGTGGCCCGGATGAATCCGCCGGTAGACCGCGGACACCAGAAGCTGAAGCGCGGTCAGCCCGAGAATCGCCCACGCGCTCCATTCATGGAAGCGGACGGGCGCCTCCATGCCGGAGAGAAACTGGCCCGCGTAAATCGCCTGGACGAAGATTGCGAGTAAATTGACGCAGACGATCGTTCGTAAAGCAATAGCCACCGAACTTAGCCGAAGAACGCTATTGCTCGCCCGCACCATCCAACTCCGAACCACAATATCATCGAAATCGCGCAGATAGCGATAGTTTGTGCGGTTGGCGAAGCAGCCGGGGGCGCGTGGACCCGCTTCCGGAAAACGGTGAACTGATAAATAATCGCGATTGCCAGCACCGCCATCTTCACCCGGAACGATGTGTTCTGCACGTACCGGACAGGATCCGGAAGAAAAACGATGAACCCCGCGATCATCGTCAGAAAAAGCCCGCGCCGGAACCACGTCCAGACCTGCGGGAGGAAAGTCTCCGCCGAAAGCTCGCGGTATCCAAGATTCAGCAGCCGCAGATTCATGACGGTCGTGGTCCCCAGCACCGTCATGATGCCGACGAGATGCGCGGTCTGAACCGCCGGAATTCCCAGCTTCGTGTCACGCAGGATCGACAGCGTGGACGAGTGATAGCACCATTGATTGAAAGAATCGATCAGGGTATGGACAGAAAGCATCGATTCCTCAGAACTCGTACGCCATCGTGCGGCCGCAGCCGATGACGCCTACCCAGCAGATCAGGGAAACAATCGCGCAGATGCGCGGCCCGAGGGGCGGATTTTCCGCCTGATCCCATTCATCCATCGAGGGATAGTATTTCCACTGGTACCAGGCGGCATTCAGGCCGGCCGCCAGGAGCAGGAGCATCTTGACGACGAAAAACGGGTTGTTATAGGCCTTTTCCGCCTGCGTCACGAAAAGGATGATCCCGGTCAGGAACATAATTGCGAACCCGAACATCGAGAGCCCCGCGCTCTGCCTCATCACTACCGCCACCCGCTCGCCCCGGAACGCGATCCTCAGGAGCCGGAGATCAAGGATCAGCACCAGCCCCACCGATATCGCAAGCGCCATGATGTGGGTGCCCTCAATGAACGGAAAAAGTAAGGATGACTGCAGCACGTCCTGGGACCACTCCGTGTGCTG
>CAZPZE010000751.1:0-9700 GCA_964590625.1 uncultured Solibacteraceae bacterium | reverse complement strand
GCGAAGAAAACGATCCTCGGCTATATCGCGGTGGGCAAGACCGAAGGCGATTTGCTGGCGGGCGACGGCGATGTCCCGGCCGACGGCCACTACGTTCCGCCAACGGTCTTTGCGAACGTCGACTCCAAAGCCCGCATTTTTCAGGAAGAGATTTTCGGACCGGTGCTCGCGGTGGCGAAGGCACGCGATTTCGAACATGCGCTCGCCATGGCAAACGATTCGCAGTACGGGCTTACGGGAGCGATCTACTCAAAGAATGCCGCGCATCTCGAGCGCGCGCGTGACGAGTTCTTCGTCGGGAACATGTACATCAACCGCAAGTGCACCGGCGCGATGGTCGGCTCGCACCCATTCGGCGGATTTAATATGTCAGGCACCGATTCGAAAGCCGGCGGACCCGATTATCTGCTGCTGTTCCTGCAGGGAAAGTCGATCGCGGAGAAGCTGTAAAGCGAACCTGATAAACTGAAATTACCCCGATGCGAAGGGGACCAGGAAATTTCAATTACAGGTTCAAATCTGATCGACATGGCGACCGGGACCTTCGGGTCCCGGTTTCTTTTTGCCCCTACTTATGTGGCGCCGCCGGTCCGACGATACCGGTCTGGCTCGGCGGCATCAGTTCGAGATCGAGCTCAATCGAGACCTGATCGGAAACGATAATCCCCCCGGCTTCCACGGCGCCGTCGAGCGCATCGCCCACAACTCCGAAGTCCTTGCGGCTGATCTTCGTCGTCGCCGAGATGCCGATTTTCGTCCGCCCCTGAGCGTCTTTGACGGGGGGAGATGGCGGATCGACATCAAGCACCACCTGTTTCGTCGTTCCCTTGATCGTCAGATTCCCGGTGACCGTCAGGCCGCCATCGGACGCGGCGGTCACTTTCGTCGACTTAAAAGTGATCGTGGGATACTTCGCGACCTCGAAATAGTCGTTCTTGACCTGCTCGTCCCGCTTATCGACGCCACTATTGAAAGTCTTGACGTCCAGCGTCGCCTCGACCGAGTCCTTCGAAGGATCCTTCGGGTCGTAGATGACCGTCCCCTTCATGCCGCCGATCTTGCCGCTGGCCTTGCTGATCACCAGGTGCTTGACCGTGAAATTCGCGAAGCTGTCAAACGGCGAGATAGCCCATTTGGTGTCCTGAGCGAAAAGCCCGGGGACGAAGAGCAGAAAAGCGCCGGCGGCGCAGACGAGACGTTTCATCATTGATTCTTCACGACCTGGATTCCCCAGGGTCCTCCAGTACATTTGACTTTCTTCGTCACCGTATTGGTTGCAGTGTCGATGACGGAAACGTCCTGGCTGGGACCGTTGGCCGTAAACAGCGTCTTTCCATCAGGCGAAAGCGCGATTCCCCACGGCCGCTGCCCGACCTCGAAGGACGTGAGGACCTTGTTCTTTGCCGTATCGATTACGAACACGCTCTTCCCCTTGCCCGTTGTGACATAGAGCTTCGAACCGTCGGGCGACAGCACCATCCCCATCGGCTTGACCTCACCGGCCTTACCCAGCTGGATCTTTCCGGTCATCACGTTCCTGACGGTATCGAGAATACACACCGTACCGTCGTTCTCCGCGTTCACATAGGCATGTTTGCCATCGGGCATGAACACCACGTTGCGCGGACGCCGCCCCACTTTGAAAGTCTTTACCAGCTTCTTCGTTTCCGGATTGATTACTGAAACGGTGCCATCGGCCTCCGCCGTCGTGTAAATCAGCTTTCCGTCCGGAGTAAGCGTGACGCCCTCCGGCTCTTCGCCAGTCTTGACTGTGGGCGGCACCAGTTTGCCAGTAGTCAGGTCGATGAAGCTAAATCCCGCGTCGTCTTCGTTCGAAACGTAGATCCACTTGCCGTCGGCGCTGACCGCGAAATTCTCAGGATCGGAGCCGCCTTCGATGACCTTCACCAGTTTGTTCTGCGCGATATCGAAAACGCCGATGCCGTCCGCGCTCTTATCGGGCGGCGGCAGTTTGCTCTCGTCCACGTTCGGTCCGCCGATCGGCGATCCGCTGAGTGCGACGTAGATCAGTTTTCCATCCGGGCTGGCATGGATACCGCGCGGCCGCTTGCCGAGGTGGACATTTTCCACGACCTCGAAATTCGATGAGTCAATAATGGTCATGTCACCCGAAGTTTCGTTGGTGACATAGAGGCGGTACTCGCCCTTTGGCGCGGGCGCCGCGGCTTTCTCTTCGGTCTTCTGCGGCTGCGAGCATCCGGCGATCAGCAGCGCAAGGCATGCCGGAAACAACAGGCTCTTTCCTGATCTCATCAACATGTCACTCTCCCTTGAACGCAAAATCGGCGGTGGCTTTTCCCGACGCCGGCACCGTCACCTGCTCGTCCTGAGTACCCAAATCTTCCTGCCAGGCCTCTAATGTATAAGTCCCCGGCGGGATATTTTTCAAATCAAAATTTCCATCAGATTTTGTCACGGCGAAGTAGGGATTGTCCACCACGCCGATCCAGGCCTTCATCCAGGGGTGGATGTTGCACTTCACCCGGATCATGACCTCGGGATCATCGAAAAACCGGCGGATCACCGGCGGCGTGCCCGAAGGCTGATTCTGATTCCACTCGCGATTGACCTTCGAACGCGGATGAATATTGTGCGTTACGGGATCGGAATTCAGCACCTTCAGCGCCTGCCCCGCCTGCATCGCGATGATGCGCGGCTCGAACCAGCAGCCGCGCTGATCGACCACAACAGGGTCGGACGGCGGCTCGAACTTCTTGTCGTCGAGGCCTTTTTTAATGTAAATGAAAACATTCCCGAGCCCGTGCTTCGGGCCCACTTCCACGGATTCATCCCAGACATACCCGCCCTTGTGCAGCTTGGCGCACTGCGGGTCTTCGTCCATATCGATTTTCTTCCGCGCCGGGGCCTTGCCGCTGAAACTGATCTTGCCGGTCACCTCGCCCGCGGTCGCCGGATCCACGTGATAGTAGACCACCGGCTTGGCCGGCGCCGCCGTCGATTTTGTTTCAGACGACGGCGAGGAAGACTTCGAGCACCCCGCCGCGAACAGTGCCATGCCGAGAAAACAGCCAACGGAAACAACCCGGAAATGATGAGTCATAGTCGTCATTTGTTCGGTGGGCCGGAGTTCGGCGGAATGTCTCCGGTGAGCGATTCGAGAAACGCCACGAGATCCGCGCGCTCCGGTCCGCTGAGCTTCAGCTCTTTGATTTCCTTGTCCAGGTGCGGATTGGAACTGCCGCCGCCGACGTAGAAGTCCACCACGTCCTTCAGCGTCTTCTCGCTGCCGTCGTGCATGTAAGGCGCGGTCTTGGCGACATCGCGCAGGGTCGGCGTGCGGAAGGCGCCCCGGTCCGCATCGAGGTGCGTCTCGTTATAACGCCCCTGATCCTTTAGATTCCCCTCGGCGTCCAATCCGGTACCGAGGTTATGGAATTTTCCGTCCGTAAAGAGCGCGAACTTGTCCTCGATCGTATGACATGTTACGCAATTGCCCTTCGTCTTGTCTTTGAAAATCGCCAGACCGCGAATCGCGGAAGGTGACATCGCGTTCTTGTCGCCGCCGTATTGGTAGCGATCGAACGGTGAGTTACCGCTCAACAGCGTCCGTTCGAAACTGGCGATCGCCATTTCGACCTTCGTGATCGTAATCGGACCTTTGCCGAAGGCTTTGTCAAAAGCGCTCTGATAATTCGTGATTTTGCCGAGTTTCGCGATCATCTGATCATGCGGCATATTCATTTCGACCGGATTCTGAATCGGTCCGCCGGCCTGATCTTCCAGGCTGGTAGCGCGGCCGTCCCAGAACTGGACCGGGTTGAACGCCGCGTTCAGCACGGTGGGAGCGTTGCGGGTTCCATGCTTGCCGTTGACGCCCTCGGATACCGGGCGCCCGTCAGTGAAATACAGGTCTGGATTGTGGCAATTCGAACAGGCGATCTTGTCGGTCGCCGAAAGATGATCGTCGTAATAAAGCATCCGGCCGAGCGCGATCGTATCTTCAGTCGGCGGATTGTTGGCGGGGATGGGTACAGGCGGCAGCCCGAGGGGTGACTGAATGCTGACCGGAGTGCCGATCGGCTTTGCCTGCTCTTCTATTTTTGCTTTCTGGCCACACGCCGCCAACAGCGCCATGGAGATGGCGGCGAGTGCATATGTCCTGAACACGCCACTATCATATCGCCGGGTGTTGCATAACTTGTTAGCATGAGGCCATGTGGCGCGCTTTGCGCAGATTACTGCCGCTCTCTTTGTTTGCCGCGCCGCTTGTAAATGCGGCCTGTCCGTGCATGATTCACTTCGGTGTTTGCGACGAAGTGCGGCAGTCGCAGGCGGTTTTTATCGGAACCGTGGAGTCGGTTTCGCCGCCATTGCTCGATCCCTGGGCGCGCGCCGGTGCGATGGCATCGGTTTCGAACGCGGAGATCGCGCAGTTTCAGGGTGACGCCTCACCGGAAGCGCTCGCCAACCTGAAAAAAATCTATCTGAATCTGCTGACCGGCCTGCCCGATCGCGAGCGCCAGCGGATTTCCAATGCCCAAACGCAGGCAGAGCTGCAGAAAGCATTCGAGGCAGCCCAGTCCGAGGGCCGTATGGCGCATTTTCAGGTGAAAACGCTGTATCGGCTGCAGGGCGACGATGACGATCCGAACGCCGAGCAGAAAGCAGCCCCGAAGGACGACGACGATGCACCCAAAACGCTCGATATCTGGACTTCCGGCGGCGATTGCGGCGTGGATTTTCAGGTGGGCGAGACGTATGTCGTCTATGCGCTCGAAGACGAAGATTCCGGCCGGCTCGAAACGAGCGTCTGCATGCGGACGCGCCGCTTATCGGAAGAGGGCGGCGATCTGGCATTCCTCTATTACCTGAAAAACGGCGGTGCGGCTTCCACGCAGCTCGAGGGCTTCGTCAGCACGAGCTTCGCGGACCAGAATCTCCCGCGCTATGAGGATCAGATCTCGGCGCCGTCACCCGGCGCGCTGATTGAGCTCGATGACGGCGCACACCCGCGCTACAGCCAGTCTGACAGCCAGGGACGTTTTATTTTCGATGGATTGAAAGAAGGAGACTACCGGTTGTCTCTGCTGGCGCCCGGCTATCCGCGGGCGCCCCGCACCGTGATTTTGTCGCGTCCGTTTCACGCACCGCCGAATGCGTGCGTGAGGCAGATCTTCGTGCAGCCGGCTAAACCTTCGTCCCCTTGAGGGCGGCGTTTACCGCCGTGTTCATCATCTGTTCGGCGAGACCGTGGGTGATTTCGTTCAGGTGTTCGATGGCGGCCTGCAATTCGCGGCGATCGGAACCATCGCGAGCGGTTCGCACTCTGTCGATTGCCTCGGTGATACCGGCTCTTTCAGCGTTGCTCAGGTCCGACCAGGCCTCGCTCCTCTGCGCCTTCGTCACCGCCACGAGAATCGTGTCGGCATCTACGCGCGCGCCCGCCATCTGAGCGGCTTCGAAGTCTTCCTCGGCATGATCGATGGAAGCTTCGATCATCGCCTCCACCTGATCGTCAGTCAGGCCGTAGGAAGGCTTAACGTCGATGGATTGCTCCTGCCCGGTCCGGGCATCACGGGCAGTCACGTTCAGGATGCCGTTCGCATCGATCAGAAACCGTACCTCGATGCGCGCCATTCCGGCGGGCATCGGCGCGATGCCCTTGAGATCGAATCGCGCGAGGCTGCGGCAGTCTTTCGCGAGTTCGCGCTCGCCCTGCACCACGTGAATCAGCACATTCGTCTGACCGTCAATCCCTGTGGTGAACGTTTCACCTGCGCTCGCGGGAATCGTGGAATTGCGATGGATGATCTTCGAAACCACGCCGCCGTACGTTTCAATACCGAGCGAGAGCGGCGTCACGTCGAGCAGCAACTGGTCCTCGACGGTACCCGCCAGGATGCCGGCCTGCACGGCCGCTCCGAGAGCCACCACTTCATCCGGATTCAGCTCCGTATGCGGACGCGCCCGGAACAGCACTTCGACGGCGCTGCGCACCAGAGGAATGCGGGTCGAGCCGCCCACCATCACCACTTCATCGATCTCATCCGGCTTGACGCCCGCGTCCCGCAGGCAATCACGGCAGGGGCCGAGCGTGCGGTCGACAATATCGCGAATCAGACCTTCGAACAGCTCCCTGGAGATCTCGCGCTGGTAGGTCTTCCCCCCCCACGCGAATTCGATCTGAGCTGTAGTCGCAAATGACAGTGCTTCCTTCGCGCGAATCACCGCCGCGCGCAGCGTCTGCACCGCGGAGCCGTTATGCGAGACATCGGCGCCCCACTCCGACTGAATATCTTCGAGCGCGATCTGCAGCAGCCGGTTGTCGATGTCGTCGCCGCCGAGGTGCGTATCGCCGTTGGTGGCGAGCACCTCGAAAATGCCTTCATGCAGCTTGAGAATCGAAATATCGAACGTCCCGCCGCCGAGATCGTAAACCGCGATGAGGCCTTCCCTGCGCTTGTCCAGCCCGTAGGCCAGCGCTGCGGCTGTCGGTTCGTTCACAAGCCGAAGTACTTCGAGTCCCGCGATCCTGCCGGCATCGCGCGTGGCCTGCCTCTGCGCATCGTTGAAATACGCCGGCACCGTGATCACGGCGCGCGTCACCGGCGATCCCAGTGCGGCTTCGGCATTTTTCTTCAGTTGCCGCAGAATCAGCGCCGAAATTTCCGGGGGCGTCAGCGTCTTCTCACCGAGCAGGAGGCGAATGACGGATTCGCTGCCCTCCGCGATCCGAAATGGAAACAGCTTCAGCTCGTCCTGGACATCGGCGATTCCCCGCCCCATCAGGCGCTTCACCGAGTAAACGCTGCGCTCCGGATGATCGATCAGTTCCACACGCGCCGCGTTGCCGACGATCACGTCGCCATCCGGCCGCAGCGATACCACACTCGGAACGATCCTGCTGCCATCCTCGCCCGCAATGATTTCGGGCTTCGTCAGATTCATCCACGCCACAAGGCTGTTCGTGGTGCCAAGATCGATCCCGACGACGGTGTCCTGGTTGTCAAATTCAATCTGAAACATGGGCTTGATCCGTTCTCGCGATCAGATTCGTGATGTACTTCCGGCGATTCAACTGGCCGCGAATCGCATCGAGCACGCTGCGCTCGTGGCTGCGATCCCACTCGGCGAACTGCGTCCGCGTCGCGGCGTCAATCTCATCCCGCATCCCCTCAAAACGCTTGCGGGCGGCCAGCACTTCATCCCTTGCGCTCTCATCCTCGAGCGCCATATTCAGCTCGAAAACTTCCTCCAGCAACTCGGGCGGCACGTCCTTCGTCCCCTGCTCGCCGATATCGAGCCCTTCCTGCTTCAGCACGTACAGCGCGCGCGCAATCGGGTCGCGCAGCACGCGATACGCGTCATTCAGCACGGCCGAGGCTTCGAGCGCATCCGCCTGTTCCTTCGCGCTCTTGCGGGCGAAAAGATCCGGATGCAGCTTCCGGCTCAGCGCGTAAAACTTCTTTTCCAGCTCTTTGGTGTCGATTTCGAGCTGCCGGGGCATCCCGAAGGCTTCAAAATAATCGGGCACGAGCCTTATGCCGTGAAAGAAGTCCCGCAGCCGCAGCTCTTCTTCGCATTCGGGTTCTCAAAAACAAACCCGGACTGCATCAGCGTTTCCTTGTAGTCGAGCGTGAGGCCGTGGAGATAGAGAATACTCTTCGGGTCGATGAAGATCTGAACGCCGTCGAAATCGAACACTTTGTCCTTCGGCCGCGGCTGGGCATCGAACTTGAACTGATAGCTCAGGCCCGAGCATCCACCGCCGAGTACGCCGAGACGCAGCCCGCCCTTCGCTCCCATCTTTTCGAACGTGGAGCGAATCTTCGCGAGCGCCTTCGGGGTCACCGTGACCCCGGACGCGGACACATCGGCGGGGGCCGGCGGAGCTGCCGTCCCGGGCTGTTGTTCGAGCGGAGTCATGTTTACGCCACCGTCTGGGCGGCCGGGCTCTGCTTCGCCTGCTTGGCGCGAGAATCGCTGATCGCCGCCTTGATCGCGTCTTCCGCCAGCACCGAGCAGTGAATCTTCACGGGCGGCAGAGCAAGCTCGTTCACGATATCCGTGTTCTTGATCTGCAGCGCTTCATCCACCGTCTTGCCCTTCAGCCATTCGGTGGCGAGCGACGAGCTCGCGATCGCGCTCCCGCAGCCGAACGTCTTGAACTTCGCTTCTTCGATGATGCCGCTCTCGTCGTTCACCTGAATCTGCAGCTTCATCACGTCGCCGCATTCAGGCGCGCCCACCATCCCGGTGCCCACGTTTGGCGAGCTCTTATCAAGCGAGCCCACATTGCGCGGATTGTTGTAGTGATCGAGAACCTTGTCGGAATATGCCATCTGAATCTCTCCTTATCGAAACTCTTTAGTCGTGCGCCCACTGCACAGTGCTGAGATCGATGCCTTCCTTCGCCATCTCATACAACGGCGAAAGTTCCCGCAGTTTCTTCACCACATCGATCAGCTTGTCGGCGGTGTAGTCAATCTCTTCTTCCGTGTTGAAGCGCCCAATGCCGAAGCGGATGGAGGAGTGCGCCACATCATCGCCCACGCCCAGCGCCTTCAGCACATAGCTCGGTTCGAGCGTCGCCGAGGTGCAGGCCGATCCGCTCGAAACCGCGATATCGTTGATTCCCATCAGCAGCGATTCGCCTTCCACATAAGCGAAGCTCATATTCAGGCTGTGCGGCAGACGGTGCTCCATCGAACCGTTGATGTAGACTTCGTCGAGCCCGGCTTCCAGCTTCGCCTTCAGCCGGTCGCGCAGCGCACGCAGCCGCGGAATTTCGACGTCCATTTCCTTGCGGCAGAGTTCGCACGCTTCGCCGAGTCCCACAATGCCAGGCACGTTCAGCGTTCCGGACCGCATGCCGCGCTCATGACCGCCGCCATCGATCTGCGCCGTGATCTGCACGCGCGGGTTGCGGCGCCGCACGTACAGCGCGCCCACGCCCTTCGGCCCGTACATCTTGTGCGCGCTGATCGACATCATGTCGATGTTGTCCGTATTCACGTTGATCGGCACCTTGCCGATCGCCTGCACGCCGTCCGTATGGAAAAGGACGCCGCGCTCGCGGCACAGCTTCCCGATTTCGCGAATCGGCTGGATGACGCCCAGCTCGTTATTCGCATACATGATGCTGACGAGGATCGTCTTGTCCGTGAACGCGTCCTTCAGCATCTGGAGGTCAATGAGTCCGTCGCCCATCACCGGCAGGTACGTCACGCGAGCGCCGCCCTTTTCGAGCTTCTTACACGTATCGAGAACCGCCTTGTGCTCGGTCACGACCGTGATGATGTGATTGCCTTTTTCGGCATACATCTCGGCCACGCCCTTGAGCGCCAGATTGTCGGACTCCGTTGCGCCGCTGGTGAAAATGATTTCCTTCGGCGTTGCCCCGATGAGATCCGCAATCTGTTTGCGGGCTTTATCGACCGCCTGTTCGGCTTCCCAGCCGAACTCATGATTGCGGCTCGCAGCGTTGCCGTAGTACTCGGTGAAATAGGGCAGCATGGCGTCCACAACGCGGGGATCAACCCTCGTGGTGGCGTGATTATCGAGATAAATAGGCAGCTTCATAGTCGGCTCAGATTTCCTGATGCACACCCGCCGACACCGGATTCAGCGGCGCCGGCGCGGGCGTGAGTTTGATGGTCTGCGATTCAGCAAGATCATTAATGGTGAAACGGTTGAGCACATCGAGAATCGCTTCGTG
>CAZPZE010000750.1:0-1586 GCA_964590625.1 uncultured Solibacteraceae bacterium | reverse complement strand
TGGTACGAAGATCTGCTCCGCGCCATCAAAGCGAAATTCAACATCTGGTGCCATTGCTTCTCGGCGCCGGAGATCACCAACATCGCCGAAGTGAGCGGCCTCAGCCTCTATGACACGATCGCGCGGCTGCGCGACGCGGGGCTTGATTCCATCCCCGGCGGCGGCGCGGAAATTCTGGATGACGACGTCCGCCATCGCATCAGCCGCCTGAAGTGCACCACGCAGGATTGGGTGGACGTGCATCGCACCGCCCACGCGCTCGGCATGCGCACCACCGCGACCATGATGTTCGGCTGCGGCGAGACCATCGAGCAGCGCATGAATCACTTCGATCTCGTGCGGCAGATTCAGGAAGACACCGGCGGCTTCACGGCGTTCATCCCCTGGGCGTTTCAGCGCGAGCTGACGTCGCTTGGCCGCTTCGTGAAGGAAGAGGCAACCGCGGTCGAATACCTGAAGACGCTCGCCATCTCACGCATTTATCTGGATAACATCCTGAACATCCAGAGCTCCTGGGTTACGCCCGGCCTCAAGACCTGCCAGGTGGGCCTCCGCTTCGGCGGCAATGACGTCGGCAGCATCATGATCGAAGAGAACGTCGTCTCCGCCGCCGGCACGCATCATCGCGCCACGGAAGAAGAACTCCGCCGCCTGATCCGCGACGCCGGCTTCATCCCCAAGCAGCGCGACACCCTCTACCGCACCTATTTCCTGAACTAACCCTGGACGGCGGGTCCCCTGACCCGCCTCGGGCCCCCCGGCCCGGGCTACCGCCACACCGACATCACAATCCCGCCCGCCACAACCAATCCCCCACCAACCCACATCGCCACCCCAGGCCGCTCCCCAAACGCAACCCACCCCACAACCTGCGAAACCACAAAAAACATCACCACATAAATCCCCAGCAGCGTTCCGAAAGACCACGGCGGCCGGTTCACCAGCCATCCATACGCAAACAGAACGGCGGCAGCCATCACAAAAAACCCCACCCGAGCCGCCTGCGACCCCGCATGCATGCCTCGACGAACCAGCGCATCGCCGCCCACCTCCAGCAGCGCGCAGACCAGCAGCGTCAGCAAAATGAGCGGCCGGCTCACGGATTCCGCGCCGGATAATGCAGAGAATCCATCAGCCACTCCCGGTTCCCCGCCACCGCGCCCTTCAGCTTCTCCACCAGATCCTCGCGCCGCTCGAACAGCCGGTACGGCTCGCGCTTGCCGTGCTTCTCGAGCAGAGCCTTCACGATGAACGGCATCATCATCGAATAATCGCCCGGCAGGCTTTCGGTCGATTGCTGATACGTGTCCTTATCGACCTTCCCCCACGTCACCGCCTCCGCCGGCGGGCACGACGAAAGCGATCCATCCGTCACCGGCGCCGTCGTGATCTGCACGTCGAACTCATAGCCGCGGACATCCGGCAGCCCCAGCACCTGACCCAGCGCCGGCTCCGGCTGCAGATTGTAATTCTTCGGCACCCCGCCGCCCAGAATCAGCGTCGCGATCGACTTCGCATCGCTTTCGAACAATCCCCAGTGATGATAGGCGCAGGCCTCGAACACCTCCGCGTTCAGATCGAGCTCC
>CAZPZE010000749.1:0-4597 GCA_964590625.1 uncultured Solibacteraceae bacterium | reverse complement strand
TCGCCATCGCAGAGCGCGTCCACGTCGACTTCGACCGCGTCTTCGAGGAAGCGATCGACCAGCACCGGACGATCCTGCGAGAAGCTCACCGCTTCGCGCATATAGCGGCGCACGCTGTCTTCGTCGTAAACGATCACCATCGCGCGGCCGCCCAGCACATAGCTGGGGCGCAGCAGCACCGGATAGCCGATGCGCTTCGCAATCGCCACGGCCTCTTCCACGTTCGTGGCCGTGCCGTTTTCAGGCGATGGAATGTTCAGATCTTCGAGCAGCTTGCCGAACAGCTTGCGGTCTTCCGCAAGATCGATGCTTTCGGGGTCGGTGCCGATAATGGGCACGCCGAGCCGCTTGAGCGGCAGCGCGAGCGTCAGCGGAGTCTGCCCGCCGAACTGCACGATCACCCCAGTCGGCTTCTCCGTATCGACGATATTGAGAACGTTCTCGAGCGTCAGGGGTTCAAAGTAGAGGCGATCGCTCGTATCGTAATCCGTCGACACGGTCTCCGGATTGCAGTTCACCATGATCGATTCGACGCCTTCATCCTGCAGAGCGAACGACGCGTGGCAGCAGCAGTAATCGAACTCGATTCCCTGCCCGATGCGGTTCGGCCCGCTGCCGAGAATCATGACCTTCCTGCGATTGGTGGGCTCCGCTTCGCACGACGTTTCGTAGGTCGAATAGAGATACGGAGTGAAGCTTTCGAATTCGGCCGAGCAGGTATCCACGCGATTGAACACGGCCTTCACACCCAGCTCTTTGCGCTTGTTGCGAACGTCGATTTCCTTCGACTTCCACGAATTCGCCACCTGCGTATCGGATACGCCGAGCCGCTTGGCTTCGAGCAGCACCTGCCGGTCCGCCGCCTCAAGCGAACCGCCATCCAGGCCTTTTTCGAACGCCACGATCTGCCGCACCTGCTCGAGGAACCACGGATCGATCGACGTCATCTCGTGCACCTGTTCGACCGTGTAGCCCTGCCCGAACGCGAACCGGATATAGTTCAGGCGTTCCGGCGTCGGCGTGATCAGCTTGTTCGGAATCAGCTCCGGATCGAAATGGTCGGAGCCGAATTTCTTTCCGGTTTCGAGGCTGCGGATGCCCTTACTCAGCGCTTCTTTAAACGTGCGCCCGATCGCCATTACTTCGCCGACCGACTTCATCTGCGTGCCGAGCGTCGGATCAGCGCCGGGAAATTTCTCGAACGCCCACTTCGGAATCTTCGCGACCACGTAGTCGATGGTCGGCTCGAACGAGGCCGGCGTCACCTTCGTGATGTCGTTGCGGATTTCATCTAGCCGGTAGCCGACCGCCAGCTTCGCTGCGATCTTCGCGATCGGGAATCCGGTAGCTTTCGACGCCAGCGCCGAACTGCGCGACACGCGTGGATTCATCTCGATGATGACCATGCGGCCGTCCTTCGGATTGATCGCAAACTGCACGTTCGATCCGCCGGTATCGACGCCGATTTCGCGCAGGCAGCGCAGTGCGCCATCGCGCATCATCTGGTATTCACGATCGGTCAGTGTCTGCGCCGGGGCCACCGTAATGGAATCGCCGGTGTGCACGCCCATCGGATCGAAATTCTCGATCGAGCAGATGATGATGACGTTGTCCGCCTTATCCCGCATCACCTCGAGCTCGAATTCCTTCCAGCCGAGCAGGCTGATTTCGACGAGGACTTCGTGAACCGGCGAAAGCGCGAGCCCGCGCTCCAGAATCGCAACCAGATCTTCGCGGTTGTAGGCGATACCGCCGCCGGTGCCGCCCATTGTGAAACTGGGGCGCAGAATCACGGGATATCCGTGCGTCGCGGCGAACGCAAGGCCGCCTTCCACATCCGTGACGAGCTGCGAATACGGCGTTTCGAGACCGATGGTCCGCATCGCATCTTTGAACAGCAGCCGGTCTTCGCCCTTCTTGATCGCGCTGACATTCGCGCCGATCAGTTCCACGCCATAGCGTTCGAGAATGCCTGATTCGAACAGCTCGATCGAAAGATTGAGCCCGGTCTGGCCGCCGACCGTCGAAAGCAGCGCGTCCGGCTTTTCCTTCGCGATGATCGCTTCGAGATAGGCGCGGCTGAGCGGCTCGATGTAAGTGCCGGTCGCGATCTCGGGATCCGTCATGATGGTCGCCGGATTCGAATTGACGAGGATCACTTCATAGCCATCGGCCATGAGCGCCTTGGTGGCCTGCGTGCCGGAATAATCGAATTCGCAGGCCTGGCCGATTACGATGGGACCGGACCCGATGATGAGAATGCGGTGGATGTCGTTTCTGCGCGGCATCTTTCGTCTACTTATCCGCCATGAGCTTTACAAAATCGTCGAACAGGTAATGCGAATCGTGCGGACCGGGCGCCGCTTCCGGATGGTACTGGACGCAGAACACTTTCTCGCGGCGGTGGCGGAAGCCTTCGAGCGTCTGGTCATTCAGGTTGATGTGCGTGATCTCGACATCGTTCGCGTTCAGCGAATCGGGATCCACCGAGAAGCCGTGATTGTGCGACGTGATTTCCACCCGGTTGGTGACCTGATTCAGCACCGGATGATTTCCGCCGCGATGCCCGAACTTCAGCTTGAACGTTTTCCCGCCGAGCGCAAGTCCCAGGATCTGGTTCCCCAGGCAGATGCCGAAAATCGGCGTTTTACCGATCAGCTTCCGCACGTTCGCGATCTGCGCCTTCAGCGGCTCAGGATCGCCCGGACCGTTCGAGAGAAACACACCATCCGGCTTGAGCGCCATCACATCCTCGGCGGATGTGAGCGATGGCACCACCGTCACTCGGCAGCCCGAATGCACGAGGCGCCGCAGAATGTTCTGTTTGATCCCGAAATCGTAGGCGACCACGTGGTGCTTCGGTTCGGCCGCCGCCCCAACGAGATCCGACGGCGAGCACTGCGAAACGCCTTGGGTCCACACATACTTCTCCGGCGTGGAAACACGCGTCGCCAGGTCGAGCCCCGCCATCGTGGGAATCTTCCGCGCCTTCTCCACCAGCTTCGACACGTCTTTTTCGATCGCGGAGAGCACGCCCCGCATCACGCCGCGGCTCCGCAGGTGCCGCACCAGCGCGCGGGTATCGAGATCGGAAACCACCGGGATGCCGGACTGTGCAAGAAAGCGCTGCGCTTCCGTATCCGAGCGCCAGTTGCTCGTGACGGCCGAAAATTCGCGCACCACCAGGCCTTCAATACACGGCTTCTTCGCTTCGTTATCGGAAACGGACGTACCGTAATTGCCAATCTGGGGATTTGTGAGAATGACGATTTGCCCGGTGTAGGAAGGATCGGTGAAGATTTCCTGGTAACCGGTGAGGGATGTATTGAAGACTACTTCGCCGGAGCGTTCGGCGGGCGCACCAAAACTCCTGCCCTCGAAGACCGTGCCGTCTTCCAGAGCCAGGATTGCAGAATCCAACAATTTCCTCCTGGGGAAGTGGGGTAAAAACTATTGTACGCTACCGGAATCAGTTCTCCGGCGCGATCGAAACCACGCGGAGCGTCTTACTCTTCTCGTCCAGCATTCCGGTCACGCGGACCTTCTGGCCGGCGAATTTTGCGGACGTCTTCTGATCGTTCAGCTTCATGACGCTGCCGCCGCTCAGCAGCGCGTAAGAGGATGATCCCCGGGCGCAGATGCGCACGCATTCCGCATCGCTCTTGTCCTTCATCATGTCGCTGTGCGGTCTGGCGCCGCACATCGTATCGGTGATGACGCCGTCGAATTCCGTCGTGGCGGGCGCCGCGAAAATCGCCGCCGCAAGCGCGAGAGACGACAGAGTCAGTTTGCCGGTCATGGATGTTGTCCCTTCAGCCGCACCCGGAGGAAAACGCTGCCAGCCACCGGATGATCTCCATAATACGGCTTGATCGCGGGCGGCAGCGAATACGCGCTCACGTTGAAGCCGATTCCCGTCTCCACCGCATCCCACACCGGAAAATCGCGCGTGTAGCCGACCGTGTAGCTCCCTACGCGGAACGTGCTGCCGGCGGTGTCGTCCAGCAATGATTCGATCTCAGGCTGCGCGGCGAAGAGTTCGTCTTTATCCACCAGTTCCGCACGGCCCGTAAGGAAATTCTTCGCCCCCACCGGCACCACAGATTCTACGAGATACGAATTCAGATCGCGGTGCGTCGCCGTATCGTGATTCCGGCCCCAGATCAGGCTCGTGGACCACGCCGAATCGCCCATCGGCCGCGAGTATTCGACCGACGACGTCAACCGGATCTGATCGCCGGTTCCCGCTCCCTCCGGCTGCGCGATGCGTCCACCGGAGAACTGCGCCGCCCAGTTCTTCGACGGCAGATACCAGAGTCGCGCCGACCACGAATCGATCGCGCCGCCTTCGATAATCCAGCGGTTCTCACCAGGCTCGCGGCCCCGGAATCCGCTGGCTTCCAGCCGAAATTGCCTGTGCGCGACCCCAAGCGTCACTACTTCATCTGCGATGTGAGTCGAATCCTGCCAGTGGTGCGAGATCGGAGCCTGCGGCAGCTCCATGGCCGATGCGCGATGTGGAAACGCGACCGGCCCGAGCGCGGGATCTCCGACCGGCGCGGCGTAGATACTGACGAACGTCTGATCCGCAACCTCA
>CAZPZE010000748.1:0-7078 GCA_964590625.1 uncultured Solibacteraceae bacterium | reverse complement strand
CTCGGCATGGTGCGCCAGTGGCAGACGCTGTTCTACAACAACCGTCTCAGCTCAGTGGCGCTCGAATGCTTCCCCGAAGCGGAAAAACTGGCCGGCGCGTACGGCTTCCCCGGACGCACGGTCGATAAGCCGTGGGAACTCGCCGAAGCGCTCGAAACCGCGTTCAGGACGCCGGGTCCGTATCTGCTGAACGTGACCGTCGCTCCGATGGAGAACGTGTATCCGATGGTGCCGGCAGGCGGCGCAATCCACGAGATGGTTCTCGGACCGCCTCAGCCGGTGGCGGTGGACTAACGGGAGCGGTCGACGAACCAGAGAGACATCCGATGCTGCAAACTATTTCCATTCTTCTCGAGAACAAGCCGGGCGCGCTGCTGCGCGTCACCGGCGTTCTCTCCGCCCGCGGATACAACATCGAGGGCCTGACTGTCGCGAAAACGATGGACCCCGAGCTCTCGCGCATGACCATCACGGTTGACGTGGAAGAGCGCCTGCGCGCGCAGGTGATCAAGCAGATGAACAAGCTGGTCAATGTGCTGCAGGCCACCGATATGACGGAATCGCCTTCGCTGATCCGCGAGATGGTTCTGGTGCGCGTTCGCTGCACGCAGGAAAATCGCACGGCTGTTCTCAAAGAGGCCGAGATTTTCCAGGCGCGCGTGGTCGATTCCTCCGTGGAAGGCTTTGCCATCGAAGCCACGGGCGTGGCCGAAAAGCTCGACGAGTTCGTCGACGTCATGCGGAGCTACGGCGAGATCGACGTGTCGCGTTCGGGCGCGGTAGCGATGTCGCTCGAAACGAAAAAGCTCCGGCTGCAGCCGCCGGTGCCGGCGGGCGCGGGCGCTCCTGCCGCTTAACAACGAATTCCGGAACCAAAAAACATTAAGGACAAGTTCTCACATATGGTGAAACGCTATAACGAAAAAGACGGAAACATTGATGCTCTGAGGGGCAAGAAGATCGCGATTATCGGCTATGGCAGCCAGGGTCACGCGCACGCGCTGAACCTGCGCGATTCGGGGCTCGATGTCGTGGTCGGCCTGCCGGAATCGAGCAAGAGCCGGTCGAAGGCGACCGCTGCGGGTCTCACCGTTCTGACGCCCGCCGAAGCCGCGAAAGTCGCGGATTTCATCATGATCCTGGTTCCGGATCACCTGCAGGCCGATATCTATGAGAAGGACATTGCGCCGAACCTGAAGGCCGGCAAGACGCTGATGTTCGCGCACGGCTTCGCCATTCACTTCAAGTCCATTCAGCCGCCGGCGGACATCGACGTTTCGATGGTCGCCCCGAAGGCCCCCGGCCATCGCGTGCGCGAAGTGTTCACGGAAGGTTCGGGCGTGCCTGCGCTGGTCGCGGTCCATCAGGACGCGAGCGGCAAGGCGCTCCAGAATGCACTGGCTTATGCGACCGGCATCGGCTCCATGCGCGCCGGCGTGCTCGAAACCTCATTCCGCGAAGAGACGGAAAGCGATCTGTTCGGCGAACAGGCCGTGCTTTGCGGCGGCACCGCGGAGCTGATCCGCGCCGGCTTCCAGACGCTGGTGGACGCGGGTTATGCGCCGGAAATCGCGTATTTCGAATGCCTGCATGAGCTCAAGCTGATCGTCGACCTCATCTACGAAGGCGGCCTCAACTACATGCGCTACTCGATCTCGGATACGGCCGAGTATGGCGACTATACGCGCGGGCCGCGCATCGTGAATGACCAGACGCGCGCCGAGATGAAGAAGATCCTGCAGGAAATCCAGTCGGGCGAATTCGCGAAGCAGTGGATCGCGGAAAACAAGACCGGCGGGCGGAAGAAGTTCCTCGCCATGCGCGAAGCGCAGCAGAACCAGCAGATCGAAACGGTGGGGGCCGAGCTTCGCAAGATGATGCCGTTCCTCAAGCGGAACAAGGAAGCGGGAGTACCGCAGTCGTAAGAGAGCAGTTTTGCGGGCCGTGCGCGCCTCGGCATTCACGGCCCGCCTGTACTAAACACCATGCGCATTCAGACATTCGATACCACTCTTCGGGACGGCACGCAGGGCGAAGCGGTCTCTTTCTCCGTGGACGATAAGATCCTTATTGCACGGAAACTGGACGAGCTGGGTATTGACTATATTGAAGGCGGATGGCCAGGTTCGAACCCGCGCGACCGCGAATTCTTTGCGCGCGCGAAGAACCTGAAGCTGAAGCATGCGAAGCTGACGGCGTTCGGCTCCACGCGGTTTGCGAAGAACCCGGTTCACGAAGATCGCAACGTGCGTGAGCTGATCGAGGCGGAAACGCCGGTCATTTCGATCTTCGGCAAGAGCTGGGATTTCCATGTTCATCGCGCGCTCGGCATCAGCGAAGAAGAAAATCTCGCGCTGATCTCGGAAACTGTCGCGTATCTGAAGAGCCATGGCCGCGAAGTCGTCTATGACGCTGAACATTTCTTCGATGGCTACATCAACAATCGCGATTTCGCGCTTCGCACGCTGGAAGCCGCGTACAAAGCCGGCGCCGACGTGCTTTGCCTTTGTGACACGAATGGCGGCACGCTGACTGCAAAGCTGGGGGAGATCGTCGCGGACGTGCGGTCGAAATTCAGCGGCGTGATCGGCATCCATCCCCACAATGATTCCGATGTAGCGGTGGCCAATGCGCTGGCGGCCGTGGAGAACGGGGCGACCCACGTGCAGGGCTGCCTGAATGGGTACGGCGAACGCTGCGGCAATATGAATCTCGCGAGCGTGATCGCGAACCTGGAGCTGAAAGCCGGGCACGAGACGATCGGCCGGGAGAAGCTGCAACTCCTCACGCCGACCGCGCGCTATATCGCTGAGCTCGCGAATCTGCCTTTGCCGCGAGGCGCGGCGTTCGTGGGGCAGAGCGCGTTCGCCCATAAGGGCGGCATCCATGTGAGCGCGGTGCTCAAGGATTCTTCGACGTACGAGCACATCCGGCCTGAAGCGGTGGGCAATCAGCAGCGGGTGCTCGTGAGCGATCTCGCCGGACGCAGCAATATCGTCTACAAGCTGACGCAGTACGATCCGCAGAACAAGCTCGATAATGCCTCGCGCGCGAAGCTGCTCGAACGCATCAAGGATGCGGAATTCGCCGGCTACGATCTCGAAGCGGCGGACGGCAATTTCGAGTTGTTCGTTCTCGAAGCGCTGCATCCGGGCAAAACGTTTTTCGATGTGCTCGGCTATGAAGTGGTCATTCGCGCAGCGGCATCCGGCACCACACACACGGCGAGCGTGAAAGTGAAGGCCGGGGGCAGCGAGCACTCCGAAAGCGCGGCCGGCAACGGCCCGGTGAACGCCCTCGACGTATCGCTCCGCAAGTGCATTTCGGCCCTCTATCCCGAAATCGGCGACGTGCGCCTGACCGACTACAAAGTACGCGTTCTCGATTCGGGAAAAGGCACCGCGGCGAAAGTGCGCGTGCTGGTGGAATGGTCAGACGGGACGCGAAGCTGGTCCACAGTCGGCGTTTCGGAAGACGTGATCGAGGCGAGCTGGGATGCGCTCGTGAGCGCGCTGCGCCTCGAACTCATGCGTATCGCCGCAAGCCAGAGCCAGGCAGCTTAATTCATCTGACCCGCGCAGCGGGCGCAACGCACTCGAAATTCTCCGCCGAGTCCGTGCTGCCGGAACCCTTCCACTTCGCTTCTTTTGGATAAGCGCACAGCGGCCGCGTACGCGTCACCGCGCCGTTCGTCACTTTCGACGCGATAACTGAATCCGGCACGACTCCCTTCGTCTTCCAGTTATCGAGCGCCGTCAGCATGTCGAAGGTCGTCGCGCCCGGGCCGCCGCTGCAATGCTGCATCCCAGGCACCATGAAGAGCCGATAGAACTGCGGCGTGTTCGACCCCATCGTCTTCTCCACGCTCTCGTAATAGTTGATGCTGTTGAGCGGCGTAATATCCGGATCGCTCCATCCGTGATACTGAATCATCTTTCCGCCGTGCGCGCGAAATGCGCTCAGATCGGGATTGATCGCGTTGAACAGCGCGCCGAGCTTACTGTCGAGATAAGCGATATCGCTGTCGAAACCGTTCGAGGGCTCGAAGCGAAACGTGTGATAGTCCCAGTTCGGGTCGTCGAAAACGAAGAACTTGAAAAATGGAATGCCCAAATTCAAATGGCCGCCGCGGCCCGGACCTGTCCCGGTGATCCAGTTCGCCCAGCCGCCCGGACCCGCTTCGCCCCCCGGAACGAGCCCCGGCCAGATCTGCCGGCCATCCGTCGTTTTCGCGCCGGCCCACAACTTCTCGATCGCCGAAACCTGAGGCGCGGTGAAGCACGCAGTCGTATCGGCGCCCGTGCACAAAAGCTTCCGCGGATCGAAGTGGCAGCGCCGCGGATCGGTCAGCACGCCGTCTTTCACGCCATCGAGAATGTCGCAGGCGTTATTCACCGCGTCCGCAAGAATCGGCACTTTACTCGCCGGGATGTAGGCATCGCCGTCGGTCGCGATGCCGGTCCAGAGGTGCCCGCCAACATAATGATGAGTCCAGTAATTTGCCGGATCGCCCGCAACGATGCCGTCGTAATCATCGGGATGGCGCTGCGCTTCGATCAGCGCTTCGTGTCCACCTTGCGAGCAGCCGTTGAAGTATGAATGATCGGGCTTGCCGCCGTAGAACGCCGCAACGATGACTTTGGACGCTTCCGCAAGCAGATGCGTGCCGAGATCGGCGAAGTTGACGATGCGGTCATAGCGATCGAGCGCCCAGGTCCCATCGCCGGAGCCTGCGTTGACATGGCCTGTATCGGTGCTGCTGGTGGCATAGCCGGCGAGCAAAGGCTTCACCATCGCAGAATAAGGAATGGTGCCCGCGAGTCCGCCGTTGCCGACGCTCACGAGTTTGTCGTTCCACTGCGTTGGCATCCAGATTTCGAATCGCAGTTCCGTGCCGACGATTCCCGAGACGCGGCAAAACGCCGGCAGCGTCACTGGCGCCGCATTCGGATTCGCGCCCGGCATCGTGAATGGCCCGCCGGGATGTTCGGCGGCCGACGTGATCGTGATCGAGGGGAAGTGCTCAGTCGCGAGCCTTTCGCACGCGGGCTGCGCGTCAGTTGGCGACGCCGCGAATGTGACCGCGGCAAGGACGAAAAAGAGACTTTTCAGCATTTGGCCCAGGATCGATTATCGCCGATTTTGGGCCGTCTTCTATTGAATGTTCAGCGTCACCGTGTTGGCGGCGCGTCCGTCGGACGTCACAACCACCGGAACGGCCGGGCCGGACACACCCGCGGGGATCGGACAGTTGATCTGATCGAGCGCCGGAAATCCCTGAACCCGGCCGGCGTACGTAATGTTGCATGATTGTCCGCCAACCGTCATAGTGGGCTGAATTTTCGCGTAATCGAGCCCATTGCTCGAAGTCGTCAGGCCCAGACCGGTGAGATAAAGCGAGACAAAGTCGACGCCCGCGCGAAGCGGCGTCGTGGGCCCTACAACCACTCCGGTGAGAGCATTGAGCGCGGCCGCCGTATTGCCGCCGAGCGTGAAGACAGAGGGCATGGCGTCCTGCTCGATCACGTTCGTCGTGAACGAGCCGCTGCCGGTCACTACTTTCAGCTTTGTCAGTCCAGAGGTGACGTTGGGCCAGATGATATTCAGTTGCCCGGAACTGATGTATTGAATTGCGGCGGGAATGTCATTGACAGTAACCTGCACGTCGCCCAAAGCCGTGGGGTAATTGGGAGCAGGCGCAGCGAGCGTGCTGCCTGCGAGGTTCGTTCCGTAGATCGCAACAAAGGCCCCGGGCGCCACATCGTACGGAAAGATTGGGCCGGCCGCGGGAACAACGCCGTGAACCACGGGCCCGGGCTTCAGGATCAACGCGGTCTCCGTTCCCGGGGGCAGCTTCTGAGTCGTATCGATCGGAGATCCGGAAGTCTGCACCTCAATCGGCAGCGGCGCGCTCGCGGGAAAAACCTCGGTATAAAGCACCTGGCTGGCGGACTTTCCGAGCGCGGTGGCCAGACCTGTGGGGGAGGTGATCGTGCCGCCTGAAGCGGACTGCGGTGTTCCCGCCGCATCCTCGACCTGAATACTGATGCCGCCCAGGGTTTCCGCCAGGCTATTAGCTTCGAGCGCCTGCCCCAGGGATTGCCATTGGCTGGTGCCAGTCAGAAACGAGACGATCATCTGGCCGACGACATTGCTGTCATCCTGGATATTCGCAATCGGCTGGGCGCTCTTCGAACAAAGGCCGAAGGCGGTGAGCAGGCTGATGCTGGCGTGGCACGTGGGAACGAGTCGTGTGCGTCCGGCGCGCACAAAGCCGAGCGAAGCGCTGTCGATCGTGACGACTCCATCATCCAGACCGCCGCCGAGCGATATGGTCCCGGACTCGATTCCCGTCCCGCCGGTACCTGCGACGGCAAGCGCATCCGCGCCACGAAGATCGTCGAGACCTTCGTACCAGGTGTTGAGATCGAACAGAAATTGGCTGCCGAGCGCCATCTCCTGCGTCTGTGTGTCGCTGCCGAGTTCAGCTGCGAGAGCCGTACCGAACTGGGGCGTGCCGAGAAAGATGACCTTGCGGATTCCGGTGTTCGCCGGCGGCGAGAAGCTGGCCGGTGTCGCATCAGCCTTGCCGGCCAGATAACTGCGGACAATGAGGCCGCCCATGCTGTGCGCAACGACGTCGACCTGGGTGACTGGTGTGCCATCCGTGTACTGCAGCGATGCGAGGAAGCTGCCGAACGCCGCTCCCAGCGCTTCGATGGAGGGCTTGAAGGGAAGTGGAGTCAACACTTTGCAGTTGTCGAAGAAGACGGTGGGGATCTGAGCCTCTTCGAGGACCTTGTCGGCATTGCCGAATGTGCCGGAAAATCCGCCGGAGGGGCAGGAAATCTGATAGCCGTTCAGAAAAACGACGGGCGGATTTGGTCCTTTCGGGATTGGGGTACCGGAAGGGATGAATTGAGCGCCCAGCAATCCGGGCAGCGCGAGAAAGAGACAAAGTCGCATAAGTTTCACCGTATCAGGGACCGATCACAGATGGAAAATGCGTTAGCATAGCTGGCGTGCGGAAACTCGCTTTCCTTGTCGTCTGTGTGGTTTTCAGTTCGTGGGGGCAGAC
>CAZPZE010000747.1:0-7288 GCA_964590625.1 uncultured Solibacteraceae bacterium | reverse complement strand
ACGCCCCTGCTCATTCGCCCCCTCGAATACGGTGCGACGTTCGTCGTCCACAGCCTGACGAAATATCTCGCGGGCCACGGCGACATCATCGGCGGCATTGTTGTCGCCAACGGAGATGATCTCGCTGCCCTGCGGGCATTGCAGCGCACCGTTGGCTTCAACCTAAGTCCGTTCGATTCCTACCTCGCGATGCGCGGCATCAAAACGTTCCCGCTCCGCATGGAACGCCAGTGCGCCAGTGCGCAGCAAATCGCGGACTGGCTGATAACGCACCCGAACGTCCAGCGCGTCTATTTCCCCGCCGATCCGAATCATCCGGACGCCGCGGCCATCCACCGTCTGTTTCCGAAGGGACTCCACGGCGGCCTCGTTGCCTTCGAAATCAAAGACGCCGATCGCCGGCGCGTGTTCCAGGTCATGAACGCCCTGCGCCTCATCGTGCCCGCCACATCGCTCGCGGATGTCCACAGCCTGCTTCTCTACCCGGCCATGGCATCGCATCGCGACATCGCCCCAAAACATCGCGCACGTCTCGGCATCCACGACAATCTCGTGCGCCTCTCCGCAGGCATCGAAGCGCCGGAAGACATCATCGCCGATCTCGACCAGGCGCTCAGCTCCTAACAAAGCTTTACGCAACACTGATCGCGGAAGAGTGTTTAGCCGGATAGAGGTACTTATGAAACTTCGGCTCATTGCAACATCTCTTGTCCTTGGCGCCGCCGTATTCGCGCAGACACCCGCGCCGTCGCCCACTCCCGCGAGCCCCGGACCCATCGCACGCCTCCGCGCCCGCAGAGCGCGCCGCGTCGCGAAGGCCCTCAACCTGACTGACGCCCAGAAGTCGCAGATCAAATCGATCCGCCAGCAGGCCCGCTCCAACGCGCAGCCCATCGCCACGCAGCTTCGCCAAAATCGCCAGGCCCTGAACGCCGCCATCAAATCGAACGACACGGCACAGATCCAGGCCCTCTCGAAGACGCAGGGCGATCTCGCCGGTCAAATCGCCACCATCCGCAGCCAGGCCCGCGCCCAGATCTACGCCGGCCTCACCGACGACCAGCGCAGGATGCTCGACGATCGCCAGGCCCGCATCCGCCAGCGGCTCAATCCGCGTCCGAAAGCGAATTAATCAATGTACCCGGACATCCGGATCGCCCCGGATGTCCGGTTTCAGGCCCGCCGAACGGTAATATAATGGGCCTGCCATGGACAGAAGAACATTCATCATCAATTCAGCGGTAGCCGCTGCGTCCACCACCATCGCCCATGCGGCGAAAAGCGCAAACGACACCATCCGCGTCGCCTCCGTCGGCCTCCACGGCCGCGGCAAGTCCCACATAGCGGCCTTCACTCAAATGCAGAACGTCGAGCTTGTCGCCCTCTGTGACGTTGACCAGAGCGTGCTCGATGGCGCCGTCAAGTCCGTGGAATCCAAAACCGGCAAAAAGCCGGCCGCGTATCAGGACTTCCGCAAGCTTCTCGAAGACAAATCCATCGACGCCGTTTCCATCGCCACGCCCAACCACCAGCACACCCTCCAGGCGATCTGGGCCATGCAGGCCGGCAAGGACGTTTACGTCGAAAAGCCCTGCTCGCACGACATGTTCGAAGCGAAGCAGATCATTGCCGCGGCCCGCAAGTACGACAGGATCGTCCAGCAGGGCAGCCAGAGCCGCTCCGATCTCGCCCTCATCGAAGCCGTCCAGAAAATGCGCGAAGGCCTGATCGGCGATCTCTACATGGCGCGCGGCCTCTGCTACAAGTGGCGCGACACCATCGGCAAGGCGAAGGTTGAACCCGTTCCCGCCGGTGTTTACTACGACGCCTGGGTCGGTCCCGCGCCCATGAAGCCGTTCACGAAGAATCGCTTCCACTACAACTGGCACTGGCAGTGGGACTACGGCAACGGCGACCTCGGCAATCAGGGCATCCACGAAGTCGATATCGCCCGCTGGGGCCTCGGCGTGAAATATCCGACGAAGATCTCCGCCATCGGCGGCCACTTCATGTTCGATGACGATCAGGAAACGCCCAACACGCTCACCTGCGCCTTCGAATTCGAAGAAGCCGGCAAGCCGAAAAAGATGATGACCTTCGAAGTGCGCCACTGGATGACGCACCACGAAGCCGACATCCAGAATTTCGATAAGAGCGTGAAGAGCAACACCGTCGGCAACATCTTCTACGGATCAAACGGCTATCTCGCGATCGATGGCTATGACCGCTACTACTCGGTCATCGGCAAGGAGCAGTTCCCCGGACCCGCGCGCCAGGACAAGGGCGATCACTTCGCCAACTTCATCAACGCTGTCCGCAGCCACAATCGCGGCGAACTCACCGCCGAAATCGAAGAAGGCTCGATCTCGACCACGCTCGTGCACCTCGCGAACATTTCTTACCGGCTCGGCCGCACGATCGATTTCGATCCGGCGACGTACTCCGTGAAGAACGACAAAGAAGCCAACGCGATGTTCCGGCGCCAGTACCGCGCTCCCTACGTCGTCCCCGAAATCGCCTAGACTCCCCGTGAGGCCGGGCTGCGGCCCGGCCGCCGAGCCTCCGCTCGGCCCAGGCGAATCTCAACTCGTCGAAATCGGCCCATCCGCGCGCGAGAGTTCCTGCAACAGGGACTCTCGCCGCTCAATCGCCGACTTCACCGCCGAATCCAGCGCCACCCAGTAAAAAATCCCGCCCAGTATCGCCGCAATCGCCAGAATCCCCGCAAACACAATCTGACTCTCGAACACCGCGCGCGCCCAGTACGCCAGCACCACCGGCAGCAGCACCACCGGCGCCGCCAGAATCGTGAGCGCCTGCAGCTTGTTCGACATCTGATTCATCTTCTCCGGATTCATCGCACGCGGCATCCGCACGGACGAAATATTTCCCAGCCCAAACCAGAACAGCGCCGCGATCCCCATCACCACGAACGCCTCCGCAATCTTCCCCGCCGATGAAGGCACGTGGAACGCATGCGCCACCAGCGTGACCAGCACGATTTGCGGAATCAGCATCGCCATCACCGTAATATTTTTTGCAATCAGCGCATCGCGAAACTTCACCGGCCAGCAAAAATACCCCTGCGCCGCCGACCGGTCAAACCCCAGCGAATTCCAGTACGTGACCTGCCCCAGCAGCAACAGACCATATACCGCCATCACCGGCAGCGCGTACTCCAGAAACCCGTGGCGATCCCCCTGCCGAATCGACGGCAGCACCAGCAGTATCCCGAAGAAACAGGACATCCCATACGCCATACGGAATCGTGAAATCCGCGTCAGCGTCCGCAATTCTTTTTCGATCAGCGCCGCCAGCGGATCCGGCAAAAAACGCGAGGGCAGCCGGAAAATCCGCTCCGCCAGGCTGTCTGCCGATGTCTGCTTCTCGCGCCGCACCGACACTGCCGCGTCGAACGCCAGCACCCGCGCGAATTGCCACCGGCTGAATGCGAGCGCCGCCGCGATCCACGCCACCGACATCAGTGCGCCCGCGAGCACGCGGTCCCGCAGCATCACGTGCCCCATCGCTGCCCACGGCCACAACACGTAGGAAGGCACCAGCCGCAGCAGCCCGGTAGCTTTCGTATTCGTCAGGAAAAACAACTGCGGCGAAATCGCCACCAGCACGATGATCAGAAAGAAAACTTCCTTGAATCTCGCGCGCACGAAGAACCGTTCCATCCAGCTCTTCACGCCGGCCGAGAGCAGGACGTTCATCGCCACGAACGCCGCCGCTCCGCCGATCACAGCCGGCGCCGCCGCCCCGCCATACAAAGGATTCAGCAGCAGCCCGATGACGATTCCCGACAGCACCAGCAGCATGTCGAAGCTGGTCAGCGCGCGCAGCAGCACTTCCACCAGAAACAACTGCCGGCGCGGAATCGGATACGCCATCAGCTTCCGCAGATCGATGGACGCCCCGAAGCTCGCCGAAATCACGGGCGCAATCTGCCAGTAGCCCGTCATGAGCAACAGCGCGCCGGAAAGAATCTGCAGGAACCGTCCGGCCAGATCAGGACTCGAAAACAACAGCTCCATCGAGAACCCGAAAAACCCGAACATGCTGTAAAAGAACAGCGTGGTGATAATCGAAAACACCGCGCTGCCGCGTACGGAACCTCCGCGCCGTGGCCGCATGCTCAGCAATTGCGCGTATAGGATGGCTCGCAGCATTCTTACCCCAGCCAGTCGAGTTTCTCGTACTCCCGATCCGCCCCCACCGTCCGCACGAAAACATCTTCCAGCGTGTCCGATGCGCCGCGCAACTCCGCCATGCTGCCCTCCGCCACGATCTTCCCCTCGTTGATGATCGCCGCGTGATCGCACAACCGCTCCACCACTTCGAGCACGTGCGACGTCAGAAAAACCGTCGCGCCGTGCTTCACCTGATCGAGCAGAATATCCTTCATCAGACGCGCGCCCACCGCATCCACGCCTTCGAACGGCTCATCCATCAGAAACAGCTCCGGCCGATGAATCAGCGATGCCGCCATCGCCACGCGCTTCCGCATCCCCTTCGAATATTCCCCGATGATCTTCCGCCCTTCATCAGAGAGTTCGAACAGCTCCAGCAGTTCCGCCGCGCGCTGCCTCGCCAGCGGACGTTCCAGCGAATACATCCGCCCCACGAATTCCAGAAACTCCAGCCCGGTGAGCCGGTCGAACAGCAGCGAATCATCCGGCACCAGCCCGATGCGCTGCTTGATCATCGTTTCCTCGGCCGGCATCGGCATGCCCAGAATCTCGATCGTCCCCGATGTCGCCGGGATCAGCCCCGTCAGCATCCGGATCGTCGTCGATTTCCCCGCCCCGTTCGGCCCCAGAAATCCGAAGAACGATCCACGCGGTACGCTCAGCGAAAGCCCGTCCACCGCGGCCTTCGTCCCGTACACCTTGCGCAGATTCGTGACCGCGATCGCGGGCGTCATCTCACTCTATTGTCCTGAACGCGTCGAGTACTTCTTCCACAACGCGTCATCCGTCAGCATCTTGATGAACAGCCCGCCCACCACGGACCGCGCCTGAAAGCCCTGCTGCTTCCCTGTCACCGTGTCATACCAGTCCGTCAGCGGAACGCGTGTCGGCGTCTCGTTCGCCCACAGATAAGCAGGAGCAATGATCTTTTCGAAATCGGCCTGATTATCCGCCAGCGTCGCGGTCCACACCAGCCAATCGAGCTTCGTGTAGTCTTTCCGATTATCCAGCGGCAGACCGTACTTGTTCTCCTTCGTCTCGTAAAACGCGATCTCCGTCTTCACCACGTCCGCCGGAAACAAATGGAATCCGAGAATCTTGTCCCACACGAGGTTGTACTTCTGGCTCCACGTTCCCGGCTTATCGAACGCCAGCTTGTAGTGATCGCCATCCGCCGCCATCCCGACCCACTTCTTCGCGAAGTCCTTCGCCGTGTCCCGATAAAGCTTCGCCTCCGCCTTATGCCCTGTCATATCCGCCAGCATCCCGTACGACGCCAGCGCCAGAATCGCCTTGATCGAAAGATTCGCATTATGCGCCAGGTGCCCCGCGAAATCGTCTGTCGATAACTGATTCTCCGGATCGAGCCCCTTATCCTTCAGGTACTCCGCCCACTTCGTCAGCTCCGGCCAGTACTTCTCCGCGAACGACGCATTGCCTTCCACCTTCGCCAGCGCCGCCGTCATGATCAGCATGTTGCCGCTCTCTTCCACCGGCATCTGATTCTCTTCCGTGCGCTCGCCGCCGCCGTATACCTGCCCGTTCGCCAGCGGATACGTTCCGAGATCGTGCGGCGCGAACGGCCACTTCCACCGCCCCATCGCCGCGTATTCCATCACCGGCAGCAACTGCGCGCGCAGCAGCGCCGGAGAGAACAGCATCGTGAACGGCGAGCTCGGATAAATCACATCCACCGTCGAGATGCACCCGTTGCTGAAATTCTCTTTCGGAAAAAACATCGCCGCGCCATCGGAATCCGCCGCCAGCTTGTGCGCCGCCAGCATCTGCCGGTAAGCCAGCACTGCGAGCTGAGCATACTTCTCGCCGCCCACTTTCCGCATATCGCCCATCAGCTCGTTGTCGAATGCTGTGCTCCGCGCGAGAAGCGAATCGTGATCCCTGCGCGCCTCGCGCAGCAGATCGCTCACCTCCGCGCCGTTCCGCCGCCACCACGGCTGTTCGCGCCGCTGGAAAAATTCAATCGACCACTGATCGTCATACGCCATCTCGAGCGATCGCGTCACCGCCTGTGCCGTCACGTTCCCCAGATCCACGCTGACCGCGAGCGCCATCGCTGGAGATCTACGCACCGGCTGTTCGAGATGTTCGTCCAGATCGTCGGAGTTCGGCAGCCGCCCTGTGCTGTTGAACGCACTCCGAGCCGCCTGATGCGCCATCGCAGCCGCCGTCACCCCGTCCGGCTTGTCCGCCTGCAGATAGAGAAAACCCCAGTCGATCCGCAGATCGTCACCGCGCTTCGCCAGCACCGGCTGCTCGCGCGATCCCATCCGCAGCACCGGCTGCCCGTCGAGAAGAAACCGCCCCCACGTCACCGGCTCATCCGCCGTGTTCACCGACAGGTCCGCGCCCGCATCGAAATAAATCTGCACCTGATGCGGCGCGCCATCCGACGACGACACTTTCCAGTCCAGATACGTCACCGGCCGCGATAGCACATCCAGATCATTCGGCAGCGCCGGCGTCAGAAACGTCAGTTCCAGCCCGATCCCCGCGCCTTCGAAGGTGTAAATCGTCCGAGTCGGCAGCACCTCCACGCTCTTCTGCGGCAGCGGCTGCGTCCCGTTATCGCGCCCCATCACCTGCCACGTCTTCCCGTCCACCCGGACCGCCCCTGTCAGCGTATTCGGCTTCCCCGTCCAGTGCTTCGTATTGTCGGCATTCAGCCGGTCCGCCATCGACCAGATGCTGAAGTATGGATCGTGCGCCACCAGCGGCACCGCCGGCGGACGCATCGGCGTCTGCGCAAGCCCTGTGACCGCAAAAACGGTCAGAATCGTCAGAAGTCTCATTAGTGCCGCTATTATCCCTCAAAAGCCAAATGACTACTTCAGTAGTCAGCCGACCGGCTGCTTTGTAAATTTGTGTATGTAAATTTTTGTAGACTTCCGCGCACAACCGGCGCATAATCGAGCCAGGCAGGCTTTTGTAAAGGACGTTTACAATTGCGTCGCGCACTCTTAGTTGCGGTTTTCACGGGGATCGTCTGGGGACAGGCCAATCCTCAGGTCGATCCCGAAGCCGAAAAGCTCTACCAGCGCGCCACCACCGCCCTCCAGCAGCTCCCGGCCTAT
>CAZPZE010000746.1:0-4001 GCA_964590625.1 uncultured Solibacteraceae bacterium | reverse complement strand
TTCGGGTACGGGAAGAGCCAGTAAGCGAGCCACGGGCGGCCGGTATGGAGGACCGGGAACATGCCGGCGCACATGACGGCGAACAGCGTCATGGCTTCGGCGAATCGGTTGATCGCGTTGCGCCAGGATTGATTGAGCAGCAGCAGAATGGCTGAGATCAGGGTACCGGCGTGGCCGATACCGATCCACCAGACGAAGTTGATGATCGCGAAGCCCCAGCCGTTCGGGATGTTGATACCCCAGACACCGACGCCCTTGACGAACAGCCAGGTGGCACCCGCGGCAAGGCCCTGCAGAAGACCAAACGCGATGAACAGACCAAGAGTCCAGCCGAGGGTGATCTTGCGCTTGAGGACGATCCCGCCGACCTTATCGGAGACCGATCCGAGGCTATGGCCCTCGTCGATTACGGGACCGACGTAGATTTTATCGGGAAGCTCAACCGGCTGCATTAGTCGCTTTCGCCTTTCGGGTTGTCATGCGAGACAGGCAACGCCGGATTCGGGTTGCGAATATCCGCGAGATAAGTCGTGCGCGGCCGAGTGTTCAGCTCGCCGAGCAGTGAATAGTTCGTGGGGTGGGCCTTCCATTTGGAGACCCGGCTGTTCGGATCGTTGATATCACCGAACGCGATCGCATCGGCGGGGCAGGCGCCGGCGCAGGCCGGAACGATTTCACCATCGGCCACGCGGCGATCTTCTTTTTCCGCCATGATCTTGGCGTAGTTGATGCGCTGCACGCAGTAGCTGCACTTTTCCATGACGCCGCGGCTGCGGACGGTGACGTCCGGATTGCGCTGCAGCTTGACGCTTTCGGTTTCCCAATCAGAGAAGAGCAGGAAGTTGAAGCGGCGGACTTTGTACGGGCAGTTGTTCGAGCAGTAGCGAGTCCCGACGCAGCGGTTATAGACCATGTTGTTCAGGCCTTCTGCGTCATGGGCGGTGGCAGCCACCGGGCAAACCAGCTCACAGGGCGCCGATTCGCACTGCTGGCAGTTGACGGGCTCGAAATAAGTCTGCGGGTTATCCGGATTGCCGCTGTAGTAGCGGTCGACACGGATCCAGTGCATTTCGCGGGTATTGAGAACCTGCTCTTTGCCGACCACCGCGATGTTGTTTTCCGACTGGCAGGCGACCACGCAGGTATTGCAGCCGACGCAGGCAGTGAGGTCGATTGCCATGCCCCACGCGTAGCCGCGATATTCCCAGGTTTGCGGGAAGATCGTCATGCCCTTCTGGGCGGTTTCGGCTTCTTTCTGGGCGAAGTTCTGGTCTTCGAGGAATTCGGCGATCGGCGCCGTCTTGACCACTTCGCGGCCTTCCATCGTGAAGTGATGCTGGACCGCGGCGAGCCGGAACTTCTTGCCGTGCTTTTTCACCTGGACGCCAGTGGCCGAGAACGGGCTGGCGACGGTGCGGAGAACATTGATATCGAAACCGGCGCCGTTGCCTGCGCGGCCGGAGTTGGTGCGTCCGTAGCCGAGAGTCAGGCCAACGACTCCATCGGGCTGGCCGGCGACGCGCCAGATGGCGCCCCACACGGTCTGGCCGTTGGCGGTGACTTCGACGACGTCCTCATCTTCGACATCGAGATCTTTGGCGGTCTTGTGACTGACGACCACCGCGTTATCCCAGGTGAGGCGAGTAATGGGACGGGGAAGCTCCTGCAGCCACGCGTTGTTACTGTAGCGGCCGTCGAGGATGTAAGGATCGTAGCGGAACGTCGCCTCGTAGCCCGAACCGCCCGATGCGGCGCTCGCGGGGGGAATCAGCTTCGCGGTCGCGGTGACGGGCGCTGCGGCGGAATCCTTAATAAAACCGTCATGGATCGAGCGGTTCCACCAGGAAGAGAAATCCGCGCCGGTATGCTTTCCATTCCAGTACTCGCGAACCAGCGAGTGGCTGGTCTTTTCCGGCGTTTCGGTAAAGGCCGCGAGCAGGTCATGGGCCGACTTGCCGTTGTAGAGCGGCGCGATCAGCGGCTGAATGATGGAAATGGTGCCGTCATAGGCGGGCGCATCGCTCCAGAATTCAAAGGGATGAGCTTCAGGGATGAGCCACTGGCAAACTTCGGAAGTTTCGTCGTTATAGAGGCCGAGGCGGATGCGGACTTTCGCCTTCTGGATGGCGTCGCGGAAATTCAGCGACGCGGGCGCATCGTAAACCGGATTGCCGCCGAGGATAAGGAGTGCTTCGACGTGGCCGGCATTCAGATCATTGGTGAGCGCCTGAATGTCCGCGTACTGGTCAACCGGCTTCTGCTCGAGCGAGGCGGTATAGACGACCGTCTTGCCGTTGTTTTCGAGCAACTGATTGACGTAGTGAACGAGCGCGTGAACTTCGGGCGACTGCTCTTCGCCGGCGATGACGATTGACTTGCCTTTGGCAGCGAGAAGGTCTTTGACGACCGCCTGCTCGAAAGGCGTGGAACCACCACCGCCGCCGGAGAGCGCGGTCGCAAGATTACGGACAAAACCTGCGACCTCGGAGGGCTTGAGCGGAATTCGGTGATCGGCCTTGGCACCGGTGGAAGTCGGCGTGGTTTCGACAGCGTAGAAACGGGAGGACGGCCGCTTGCCGTCGCGCACGACGCGGGTGGCGGCGAAATCGCGCGCGTAGCGCACGCCGCCGGGGCCGTTGCCGAGGAAATTCCCGTCGATGCTGAGGATGACCTGGGCCTGATCGAATTTGTAAGTCGTATTCAGGAACTGACCAAAGGCAAGCTGCGAACCCATGCGCGGGCCATGGCCGAGGGGATCCCACTGATGCCACTTCGCATTGGGGAAAGCCTTGAGGACGTCCTGAATCTGGGCGCCGAGAGTCGGCGACGTGACGGTCTGGGTAAGGATGCGGATCCCCGCGCCACCCGAAGCGCGCTGCTGATTGAGAATCCCGATGAACGCGCTGAGGAAAGACGGATAAGAACGGATTTCGCCGATGTAGTTCAGGGTCTGCAGGCGATCGGGATCGTAGAGTCCGAGAACGGAAGCCTGGGTGGGAACATCGGTTCCGCCGAGGCTGGCGGGATGCTCGGGATTGCCTTCGACTTTAGTGGGGCGGAATTCGTGAGTTTCGACGAGAACCGGATTGGCAATGCCACTGATGGGGAAAGCCGTCGCGTAGTAGAGGGGCTTGCCGGCGAGCAGCTTTTCCGGCGCCTCGACGTACGGCATGATGTACTCGACCGGCTGCTTGGTGCAGGCGCCGAGTCCGGCGAGCGCGAGTGATGCGCCCATGATCTTGAGGAAGTTGCGGCGGCCTTCATCGTCGAGCCACTCACCAGCCTGGCGGGGGAACTCGCGATGGAGGAATTCCTGAAAGCCCGCGGTCATCGACAGTTCGTCGAGACTGCGCCAGAAAGCCCGGCCTTTTTTGCCGTCGAGCTTCTTCTGGACCTTCTCCAGATTCAAAGATTCATTTTCAGCAGTCCGGGCGGCCTGAATCTGTACGAGGCCAGCCGCGGGATCGTTTGACTTCATCTGGATGCGATCGCTCCCGGGATCGGTTGACTTCTGGATGCGATCGCTCCCGCGATCGGTTATCGATGACATGTCCAGCATGTCTCCAGTTTCTGAATGTTGTATTCCTTCACCAGTTTGGGCCCGAGGACTTCCTGCGGTTCAGAGGGCTCATAGCCCATTTTGGTGACCATCTCGCGCGGCCGGACGTATTTTTCCGGATTGCGATGGCAGTCGAGACACCAGCGCATCTGCAGCGAAGCCTGCTGATACATAAGCGGCATGGTATCGACGCGGCCGTGGCAAGTTTCGCAGCCCACGCCCTTCTTGATGTGAATCGAGTGATTGAAATAGACGTAATCGGGAAGGTCATTGACCTTTTCCCACTTAATGGATTCGTTGGTGGCGTAGCTGTTGCGGACAGGCTCGAGAGTCGAACTGTTGATCCAGATTTCGGAGTGGCAGTTCATGCAGGTCTTGGTGGGGGGCACCATGGCGTGCGGGGAGTTCTCGACTCCGGTATGGCAGTAGCGGCAATCGATTC
>CAZPZE010000745.1:0-5032 GCA_964590625.1 uncultured Solibacteraceae bacterium | reverse complement strand
GAAGGAACGGATTCGCGCGCTGAAGATTGATGAGATGCGGCCAGTGGAGGCGCTGCGGGTTTTGGAGGAACTGCAGCGGGAATTGAGTTAGCGCCGCAGGAGTTTTTCGAGACGTGTGAAGGCGGCGGCGAGGCTCTGCGGTCTCTTCAGAACGCCTTCAAACAGATCACCCACGCGCATGAAGCGCTCTATAGCATTGGCGAGCGTGAATTGTCCCGGTTCGAGGCCCGGCTTCACTTCGTCCCAGGCGAGCGGCGTGGCGACCGGCGCGCCCTGGTGAGCGCGCACCACGTAGGGCGCGGAGATGGTCTTGAAATCCGCGAGCTGCATGTAGTCGAAATAGACGCGGTCCTTCTGGCGCTTCTCGACGGAGCGGGGCGTGGTGAACAGGTCGGCGCGCTCCGCCGCGAGAAGACGCGCGATCACCTCGGCGAACGATCGCGCCTGTTCGAAGGTGTAATGCGGCTCAATGGGGACGTAAATGTGGAGTCCGTCGCCGCCGGTGGTTTTGGGATAGCCGGTGAGCCCAATCGCGTCCAGCTTCGCCTTCACCAGCAGCGCAGCCTCCACGATTTTCGAGAACGGGCACTCCACGGGATCGAGATCGATCAGGATGAAATCGGGATTTTCGAGCGAGCTCACGCGGCTCATCGATGGATTCTGGTCGATGCAGCCGAGATTGGTCAGATACAGCAAAGCCGCGCGATCGGTCCCCACGATGTAGCGAATCTTCTTGCCCGCTTCCCCGATGACATGGGTGCGCAGCCAGGAGGGATAGCTTTCCGGCGTATTTTTCTGGAAGAAATATTCACCCTTGATGCCGTTCGGGTAGCGCTTCAGCGATAAAGCGCGGTCTTTCAGATGAGGCACCAGCAACGGCGCTAACGCGTTGTAGTAATTCAGAAGATCGCGCTTGGTGTAACCGTCGTCCGGGAAGTAGAGCTTGTCGAGATTGGTGAACTTCAGGGAGTGGCCCTCGATCTCGAGCGTGACTTCTTTCTTATCCGGGGGCAGGAGCGTGTCCGGAACAGTTTCGCGCCCGACTTCCGCAGGCGCTTTGTCTTCGCGCAGCCCGAGATAGACGGGCGCGCGGAGCTTGCGGTCGGAAGTCCACTCGGCGAATTTCACCTGCGCCACCAGGTCCGGACGCACCCAGACGGTCCCCTTCGGAATGAGCTTATCCGGCTGGAACGGCATCTTGTCGATGAGGCGCGACTGCATCTTCGTCAGCAGATCGCGCAGGATCTTCTCCGTAAAGCCGGTGCCGACGTTTCCGCAATAAATCAGCTTGCCGCCTTCGTTGAAGCCAACCGCAAGCGATCCAAACGTGTCGCGTTCGCCGGGCGTGTAGCCGCCGATGACGAATTCCTGTTCCTGCGTGACTTTGAGCTTGATCCAGGAACGGCTGCGCCGTGATTCGTAAACGCTGTTCGGCGCTTTTGCGATGAAGCCTTCGAGGCCGTTCTGCCGCGCGGCTTCGAGCAGGTCGCGGGCTTCGCCGGAAATCGAGGTGGAGACGCGCATCAGTTCGAACGGCTTGATGATCTGCTCGAGCGCGGCCTTCCGGGCGGCGAGCGGCGACTGGCGAAGATCGTAGCCATCGAGATAAAGCAGGTCGAAGACGTAATACTGCACCGGATTCTTACTCGCCATCTTCGCGATGGCCGCGGCATCGCGCGTGTGGATGCGCGGCTGGATGAGCTCGAACTTCGAAATGCCGCGGGGATCGAGCGCGACGATTTCGCCATCGAGAATCACCTGGCGCGCGTCGACATAGTGCGGAATTACCTGCAGCTCGGGATACTGCTGTTCGCAGCGGATGTTATTGCGCGTGTAGATTGTGAGCGTGCCGTCATCAATGTAAGAGAGCCCGCGGACGCCATCCCATTTCACTTCGAACATCCATTTGTTGCCGGTCGGGACGGAGTCTGCGAGCGACGCACCCATCGGCGGGAAGAAACCGGGCATTGGGGCGGCTTTGGCGCCGGGAATAGCAGCGGGATCCACGGCGGGCTTCTTCTTTCGAGCGGCGATCGATTTCTTCTTCGCCGCAGCCTTTTTCTTCGAGGGCAAATCGGCAGCGATTTCCGCCTGCGTGCGTCCGGTCTTCACGCTGACGGCGAACTGTTCGATATCCCATCCGGGTTGGGCGGCGGCATCTTTTTTCTTGATCAGGAGCCACCCGTTGTCTTTGTTCTTCCCGGAGCCGCGGCCTTTCATGTGGACCAGCGCCCAGGTGCCTGCAAGTTTTTCGCCATGCAGTTCGAACTTGAGATCGCCGCGTGCGATTTGCGCTTCGCCCGATTCGGGGCCAATGAGCTCGAATGTCCCGCGGTCCCAAAGCATCACGCTGCCGCCGCCGTAGCTGCCCTTGGGGATGTTGCCTTCGAAATCCCCGTACTCGATGGGGTGATCTTCCACATGGGCGGCGTAATGCCGCACGGTGGGATCGAGCGAGGGGCCTTTTGGAATGGCCCAGGACTTCAGGGTGCCGTCGATTTCAAGCCGGAAATCATAGTGGAGGTGCGTCGCATCGTGTCGCTGCACACAGAAAAACCCGCCGCGTGCGGATGCGTGCGGTACCGCCCCCGCCGCTGGTTCGGGAGTCTGGGTAAAGTCGCGCTTCCTCTTGTACTCCTCGAGCGACATAAGGGTCTGGAAATGTTCTCTCATTCATGTTATAGCTGGGAGAAGGAAACTCGCGCGCCACCGCGTTTTCGGCGTATATCGGGTGACATAAAACTATGGCAGCCAGTACCTGGAAGGGACATCTCACATTCGGGCTCGTATCGCTTCCGGTCCGTCTGTTCACGGCCGCGCGCGGCGAAACCATCAGCTTCAACCAGCTTCACAAGGAAGACCACTCGCGGGTGAAGCAGGTGCTCTACTGCCAGGCGGAAGACAAGCCGATCACGCGCGATCAGATCGTCAAAGGCTACGAGTACGAGAAGGGCAAGTACGTGGTCATCGACGATGAGGACATCCGCAAGGTCGCGCCGAAGACCGCGAAGGTGATGGAGATCCTGGAGTTCGTCAAGGCAGACGATGTGGATCCGGTTTATCTCGATAGCTCGTATTACATGGCGCCCGATGAAGGCGGCGAGAAGCCGTATGCGCTGCTCTTCGCGGCACTGAAGAAGACCGGATACTATGGCGTGGCGAAAGTGGCGATGCACAGCCGCGAGCACATCGTGATCCTGCGGCCGGGCCAGCATGGTCTGCTGCTGCATACGATGTATTTCGCCGATGAAGTTCGCAAGATGGACGAGTTCCGGACAGATACGGAGAATATCCGCGAAAAGGAACTCGCGCTCGCGCTGAATCTGGTGGAAGCTCTCGCAGCGGATTTTGAGCCGCAGAAGTATTCCGATAACTACCGGGACAATCTCCGCAGGATGATTCAGGCGAAGATCGAAGGCAACAGCGTTGTGGAAACGCCGGAGACGCACATCGCGCCGGTGATCGACATCATGGAGGCGCTGAAGAAGAGTCTCGAAATGCGCAAGCCGCCCGCAATCGCGGAGGAGAGCGTGGAGCATCCGAAGCAGCGGCGCAAGGCCACGCGCAAGGCCGGCTCGGCGTAGGTGCCGGTTCGCGATCGCTTTCTGCGCGGCGTTGTGCTCTTCGGAGTGGCGCTGCTCGCGATCACGGAAGCGCTCGGTGCATTACACGCGCTTTCTCGTATTCCACTGATCATCGCGTGGTTGATTGTGCTTGCGGCTATGCTGCCGCGACGGCGGTTCACGATCGCGCGGCCCGCATTCCGGTTTGATCCCATTATTCTGATTTGTGCGGCGGGCGTTGTTGCGATCCTGACGCTCACAGCGGTCACCGCGGCGTTCAGTCCGCCGAACAGCTCGGATGCGATGGCGTATCACCTGCCGCGCGTCGTGTATTGGTCTGAGCAGCACAGCGTACGGTTCTTCCCCACTCCTTATCTCAACCAGATCATGCTGCAGCCGTTGGCGGAGTACATGATGCTGCACACGTATATCATTTCCGGCGGCGACCGGTTCATCAATTTCGTGCAGTGGGGCGCGTCGGTGGCGAGCGTGATCGGCGTTTCCGCGATTGCGAAGGAATTCGGCGCGAAGACGCGCGGGCAATGGCTTGCGGCTCTATTCTGCGCGGCGCTGCCGTCGGGCATTCTGGCGAGTTCCGGGGCGAAGAACGATTACTTCCTTGCGATGTGGCTGGTTGCGGAGGTGTATTTTGCATCTCGGCTGGCGCAGTCAGGCAAATGGTCGGATGCGTTGTTCCTCGGCGCGGCGGCGGGCCTGGCGCTGAATACGAAGGCGACGGGATATCTGTTCCTGCCGCTTGTGGTGCTGGCGGTGTCGCGGCCGTTTCGATGGCGGCCGATCGCGGCAGCGGCCGGGCTCGCGGTGTGTCTCAACATGCCGCAGTATGCGCGGAATCTCCAGCTCAGCGGATCGATTATGGGGTTCGATTCGGCCCAGGGAGATGGTGTTTATCGTTGGCGCAATGACCGGCTCGGATGGAAGACGACCGTTTCGAACTTGCTGCGCAACACGAGCGAACAGCTTGGCGGGCGCAGTCAGAAGTGGAATGATGCGGTTTTTAATTTCGTGAACCGCGCCCATCAGGCGCTTGGGATCGATCCGAGCGATCCCGCGACAACATGGCCGTATGCGCGGTACGCACCGCCGAAGAACGCGAATCATGAAGCGGACGCGCCGAATCGGCTCGCGCTGTACTTTCTGATCGTGCTGGCAGGCGTCGCGGCCTTCCGCTCACGCGCACAGGCGTTCTATGCGGCGGCGCTGTTCGGCGGATTCATCGCGTTCTGCTCCTATCTCCGATGGCAGCCGTTTATGGCGCGATTGTTCCTGCCGCTCTTCGTGTTAAGCTCACCGCTGGCTGCGGCGCTGGAAGAATGGCTGCGGCCGTCAGTGCTGCAGATTGCGGCCTGCCTGTTGCTTCTCGACGGCGCGCGTCTGCCGGCGCTCGAAAACTGGGTGCGTCCGCTGCGCGGACCGCGAAATATATTTCAGGTCGATCGGGATTCGCA
>CAZPZE010000744.1:0-11770 GCA_964590625.1 uncultured Solibacteraceae bacterium | reverse complement strand
CCGTGATCGGCCTCAAATTCTACGGCCCCGATCTTCCCGGCGGCGGCAAAGCCAGCGGGTCGGCGTATTTCGATTTCTGGGGCGGCAGTTCGGCTCCCGGCAACAATCTCTTCCGGGTTCGCCTCGCCACCATCGATCTTGCCTGGAAAAATTACACCATCACCGTCGGACAGGACAAGCCCATCGTTTCGCCGCGCGAGCCGATGTCGCTCGCGCAGGTGGGCCTCGCGCCGCTGACCGGCGCGGGCAATCTGTGGGACTGGCAGCCTCAAATCCGCGTGGAGCGCCGCTTCGGCAGCGATACCGCCGGTCTGCGCGCGCAGGCCGGCATCTATGAAACCTCCGAAGTCGCCCCAGCCACCGCGCCCGCCGTCACGCTCGAACGCCAGCGGCCCGGCTACGAAGGCCGCTTCCTCTTTTTCCGCGGCAGCGAAAACCGGCGCATCGAATTCGCGCCCGGCGTGCACCTCAGCACCACCCACGTCAATGGACAGAACATCGATTCCCGCCTCGCCACCATGGACTGGCTCATCAAGCCCTCCAGCTTCTTCGAAATCTCCGGCGCCTGGTTCCACGGCACCAACGATGCAGGGCTCGGCGCCATGCGTCAGGGCTTCACCGTCCTTCCAGGCGGCCAGATCATCGCGGTCCACGCCACCGGCGGATGGAGCCAGCTTTCGCTCTTCCCCACGAGCCGCATCTCGTTCCACTTCTTCGGCGGCGAAGAGGAAGATCGCGCGTCGGATCTCGTCGCCAACAGCGTTCGCCGCAACCTCAGCTATGCGGGTAACATTGTCTACAAGCTCGCGCCCAACATTCTCGCGGCGCTCGAAGCGTCGCAGACCCGGACGGACTACATCTCCTCCGGCCTGCGCCGGAACAACCACTATGATCTGGCGCTCGCTTATCTTTTCTAGCCTGCTGGCCGCCGCGAGCCTCTCCGCGGCGAACGTCTCGGGCTCCATCGAGCTGCGCGAGTCGCACGTGGATGCCGTCTCGCGCCACCGCGATTTTTCGGGCGTCGTCATCTCGCTCGAAGACATCACCCACCCCAGGGCATCCATCCCGGAAAAGCACGCCGTCATGCTGCAGAAGAACAAAATGTTCACTCCGCACGTGCTGCCTGTGCTGGCCGGCACGAAGATTGACTTCCCCAACCAGGACCCCATCTTCCACAACGCATTCTCCACTTACTCCGGCCAGATTTTCGACGTCGGCCTCTACCCGCCTGGCACTTCGAAAACCGTCCGCTTCCAGCGCCCCGGCATCGTGCGCGTCTTCTGCAACATTCACCCCGCGATGAGCGCCATCATCCTGGTGCTCTCCACGCCTTTCTTCACCACCACGCCGCACGACGGTTCATTCCATCTCGATGTCCCGCCCGGCACCTACGACCTCAGCGTGTTCCACGAACGCGCCACCGAACAAACCCTGCAGGCCCTCGCGCGCCGCGTCGTCGTTGGCGCGGATGGCCTCCGTCTCCCGCCCATCGTCGTCTCCGAAGCCGGCTATCTGCTGGCGCCGCACAAAAACAAATACGGCCACGATTACGCGCCGCCGCCCGACGATAAAACGTTCTACCCAGGCTCACGCGAATGACCCTGCCCCCGCGCCATTCGCTGCTCGGCAAGATCGTGCTCTCCACCTCGGTCGCGATCACGCTGCTGCTCGCCGTCGCGGGCTGGTTCGTGCAGGACGTCACTCGCCGCGCTCTCTCCGAAAATCTCCGCAATGAAATTCAGGGCAGCCTCCGCGCCTACGAATCGCTGTGGCAGGCCCGCAAAGACATGCTGCGCTCCATCAGCCGCGCGATCAGCAACATGTCCGATGTGCGCCGCGCCTTCCAGACCAATGATCGCGCCACCATTCAGGACACCGCCGCCGAATTCTGGGCGCGCGTCGCGCAGAATCACGACGCCGGCGTCTTTCTGGTGACCGATCCGCAGGGCGAAGTCATCGCCTCGCTCGGCGGCAAACTGCCGGACCGCGGCAAGTTCGGCGTGGTGCGCGATGCCGCCCGCCGCTTCCCCGAACAGTCCGATGGCTTTTCATTCGAAGGCGGCCGCCTCTACGAACTCGTCGTCACGCCGGTCTACGTCCAGACGCAGAGCGGCCCCGGGCTGCTCAACGTTCTCGTCGCGGGATTTCCGGTTGATGAAAACGTCGCGCGCGATCTGAAGGAACGCACCGGCGGCAGCGAATTCGTCTTCCTCGCCGGCGGACTCCCCGTCGCCTCCACGCTCGGCGACGCCGAGACGCGCCCCATCGCCAATCAATACCGGCGCAGTTCCGCCGTGCAGGATCTTCGGCTTCCCAACGGAGAATTCGCAGTCCTCGGCGCCACTCTGCACGATTTCACCGGCGCGCCCGCGGGCGATCTCCTCATCCTCCACAACTACGATTCCATCCGCCGCGACCTGAACGCCCTCGAAACGCGCCTGTTCCTGATCTGGTTCGCGGCCGTCATCGCCGGACTCGCCGTCAGCGTTCTCCTCGCGCAACGCATCCTCAGCCCCATACGCCAGCTCGATCAGGCCGCCGCCCTCATCGCCGGCGAAAACTACGGCGCGCAGGTCCCGGTGCATGGCGATGACGAACTCGGCCGCCTCGCCCGCACCTTCAACGCGATGTCCGGCTCCATCCAGAGCGCGCGCGAAGAGCTGATCCGCCGCGAGCGCATCTCCACTATTGGACAGCTTTCGAGCTCCATCGTCCACGACCTCCGCAATCCGCTCGCCTCCATCTACGGCGGCGCGGAAATGATGATGGATGGCGATCTCAGCCCCGACCAGCTCCAGCGCCTCGCCGGCAACATCTACCGTTCCTCGCGCGTCATCAACGAAATGCTGCGCGAACTCGCCGACGTTTCGCGCGGCCGCATCCATCCGCCGGAAACCTGCCGCCTCAGCGAAGTCATCGGCGCAGCCGTCGAGATCCTGTCGCCCGCCGCGGCCGAACACGGCGTCAACATTCGCGTCTCGGTCGATGACTCCATCGAACTCCCGCTCGAGCGCGCCCGCATGGAGCGTGTCTTCCTGAATCTCATCTCGAACGCGATCGAAGCCATGCCCGCGGGCGGACAGGTTTCCATCTCTGCCGCATACGAACATGGCGCACTGCACGTTGAGGTGCACGATACCGGCCCCGGCATTCCGGAATCCGTCCGCGGGCGCCTGTTCCAGCCGTTCGTCACCTCCGGCAAGAACGGCCTCGGGCTCGGCCTCGCGCTCTCCCGCCAGACGCTTCTCGATCACGGCGGCGATCTCTGGGCCGAGAGTAACGGCAACGGCGCACACTTCCATCTCCGCCTCCCCGCCGGTCCTGTGACACCATAAAAGGTTGGTGGGGCGAACTCTGCGACAACTTCCCTGGCTGCTTCGCCGGACGCTCGTCGCTTCCGCGGATGACGGCCTGTTCGCTCTCGCCAAAGCCGTTGCCTACTCGGGGCTGCTCTCACTCTTTCCGATCATCACCACCTCCGCCGCGCTTTTCATTCAGGTGCGCGCCGATTACGTACAGCAGAAGATCGAGTTCTTTCTCTCGCGCGTCCTGCCGCCCGGCGCCGAAGAGCCGGTGCTCGCGCAGTTTCGCTATCACGGACAGCGGCCACCCGGGCTGCTGGTGGTCGCGGTGCTGATTTCGCTCTGGGCCGCGTCGAGCGTCGTCAAGAGCCTGATCGATGGCTTCAACGCCGCCTACCGCGTGCCTCGAACGCGCTCGATGCTGGCCCACATCGGCATCGGCCTCGTGCTCGTGCCGCTCTCCGCCGTTCCGATGCTCGGCGCATCATCCCTCATCCTGTTCGGCGGCACCGTGGAACATGCCCTCATGCGGCTGCTCAAGCTGGATCCGGCGCTCACACCTCTCACGGGCGGACTGGCGATCGCCTTCCGCGCGATCCGTTTCGCCATCGCTTTCGGCGCCTTCTGGACCCTCACCGCGATCCTCTATTACTTCGGGCCCTTCCGCAAACAGCGCTGGCGCGGCCTCTGGGGCGGCGCGTTCCTGGCGACAGTCCTCTGGCTGCTGGCAACGATGGGCTTCAGCTGGTACGTCCGCCACATCACGAATTACAACCTGCTCTACGGCAGCATCGGAACCGGAATCGCCCTTCTGATCTGGATGTACCTGCTCGCCATCATCGCCCTCTTCGGCTGCGAATTCAACGCCGAACGCGAACGGATGCGCCGCGCCGAATCCCAAACCTGACTCAACCGACCGCTAAGATTCGGGCAAATGTCTCTTCAGATCCTGACCATCGTGGAGAATTCGGATGACTTCAATTCCCCTTTCCCGTCGGCGATAGATCAGACGATGCCGGGGATTCTTCACACGGTTGCCCGTCACGCGATTGCAGCTAAGCCGGAGATGCCACGTGCGCACTCCGGGAGCGAGATCGGGACGATCCGAAGAACCGATTCGTTCCGGATCGGCCTGAATATCCCTCAATCCCTGGCCGATGGCCTTGTAGCGGAGTGCAGCTGCTTCGCCGAATTCCCCTAGACTTCGTTCCAGAATGGCGGCTATGTCCTGCTTCGCAGGCTCGGAAAGAACAATCTTCAAGCCGGAACCGTCATCCAACGCGTCGCCCGGCTGCCAGGTTTTCCTTCACCTCTTCATAGATTGCATCCATGAGGTTATCGATTTCCCCGGGTGAATTCAACTCTGTATACTCACCGCGCTCAATGGCATCGAGACCCTCCTTTGTCGCGGCCCGCAGCCACTCCAGTTTGAGCCTTTCCTCCTCTTCGCTCTCCGCGTTCGTGCTCTTAGCAATCAGTTTCTTGAGCCACGAGTCCGGCGTCAGACCTTCTGCTGCGGCCATCGTTCTTACAGCTGCAGCAAGTTCATCGGAGATCTCGATTGTGGTCATGCTCTGCCTCCCTCCCAGCGTACTCCCCCCACCCGCCCTCCTCCAACCCGCGGCCTGGTACTCTCCTCACAAACTTTGTATTGCAAAGTGCTCCGTCGTTTCATATACTAAACCCATGGGAGCCGTTCGCCCCATCCGCTCTTCGAGCGATCCCGCAAAAACCGTCGGCCTGCACGATCAGGCCATGGACAACCTGCGTTTCATCCGCGACACCATGGAAAACGCCGGTTCGTTCACTGCCGTCCCCGGCGTCGGCGGAATGCTGATGGGCGCCACCGCCTTTTTCGCCGCCTTCGCCGCGCATCTGAGCGCCGGCCCGCGCTCCTGGCTCGCGATCTGGATCGGCGAAGCCCTGCTCGCCCTCGGAATCGGCATCGCATTCTCCGCCCGTAAAGCCCGGCGGGCCGGCAGCGAACTTCTTTCGCGGCCCTTTCATCGTTTCGTTTTCGCCATGGCCCCACCCGTCGCCGCGGGCGCTATCCTGACCGTCATGCTCAATCAGGCGGGCTTCGTCCACTTCCTGCCCGCCGTCTGGCTGCTGCTCTATGGCGCAGGCGTGGCATGTGCGGGCGCATTCTCAGTCCGCGCCGTTCCCGTGATGGGCGTTCTGTTCCTGGTCCTCGGCGCCATCGCCGCCATCGCCCCCACCCCATGGCTTGACGCCCTCCTGGCCCTCGGCTTCGGCGGCCTCCACGTTGTTTTCGGCTGGATTATCGCGAGGCACTATGGCGGCTAAAGCATCCGCGGCGCGCAAACACCTTCCCGATCCCAAACTCTCCGGCGTCCACGCCATGCCGGGCGGCGGCACCGCTTCGCTCGATCGCGTCATTCACGAGCGTCTGCGCCTCGCCATCGTGAGCGCCCTCGCCGTCAATCCCGTCCTGACGTTCGCCGAGCTCAAGAAGCTGCTCGAAACCACGGACGGCAATCTCAGCGTCCACTCCCGCAAGCTGGAAGACGCGGGCTACATCACGGTGGAAAAGAAATTCGAAGGCCGCGTCCCGCGCACCGAATACCGCCTCACCACCAGCGGCCGCACCGCGCTCGAACGCTATCTCACCCACATGGAGAGCCTGATTCGCGCCACGCGCAACGGCTGAAAAAAATTTCCCTGTTAACTTTATGAAACAAAGTTCTCTTCACGCCGCAATCATCATGGATGGCAACGGACGCTGGGCCGAAGCCCGCGGACTCCCCCGCATCGAAGGCCACCGCGCCGGAGCCGAAGCCCTCCGCCGCATCGTCGAAGCCGCGCCGCGCCTGAACATCGGCATCCTCACGGTCTACGCCTTCTCCGCCGATAACTGGAAGCGCCCCTCCGAAGAGGTCGACGCCCTCATGCTCCTCCTCGCCTGCTATTTCGAGCGCGAAACTCCGCGCCTGCGCGATTCCGGCGTGCGTGTCTCCGTCATCGGCCGCCGCGACCGCATCCCCGATCCTCTACTCCGTGCCATCGAACACGCCGAATCATCCACGAGCCACTGCACCTCGCTCGAATTCCGCCTCGCCATCGATTACTCCGCGCGCGAAGCCATCGTCGAAGCCGCGCGCCGCGGCGCTCTTGAAGAAACCATTCCGGTAGATCTCCTCATTCGCACCGGGGGCGAACAGCGCCTGAGTGATTTCCTACTCTGGGAATCAGCCTACGCCGAGCTGATCTTCACCCGCCGCATGTGGCCGGATTTCACGCCCGCCGCCCTCCGCGCCGCTGTCAGCGAATTCCACCACCGCGACCGCCGCTTCGGTGCCGTCTCCGAATCCCTGCTCGCCGCGCCACCGCCACCGGCCGTCGCCGAACGCTGGCTCCGCTGACGCCTACTTCACGCTCTGAATCGGCCGCGGACCGCTCGTCCGGTGAATCTTCAGATCCACATTGACCTCCACGCGATCCGCAATATGCACCAGCGGAATCCCGTGCGTCATCCCGTACTGCTTGCGATCGAAAACCATCTGCCCGCGCACCCGCCCTTCATCCGGCTGATCCGGCGAATACGTCAGTACCAGGCTCTCATCCTTCGTGAATCCCCGAATCTTGAAATCCCCATCCACGCGGTACGCATCGCGCGCCGTGTTGATGATCTTCTTCGAATGAAAGCTGATCTCCGGATCCTGCTTCACGTTGAAGAAATCCCCGCCCCGCAGCTTATTGTCCTTGAGCGAACTGCCCGAATTCACGCTCGCCGCATCCACAATAATGTCCAGAACGCCGCTCTCCACATAAGGCGTCGAGAACTTCAGCGTCGAAGCCCATTTCTCGAAAACGCCATTCAGCGAAACCGAAGCATCCACGTGAAACCCGACCTTGCTGTCCGGCATGATCACCTGAAAAGTCGGAATCTGCGCGAACGCCGCTGCGGGCGCCATGACGGCCGCCAGAAAAAGAAATCTCCTCATCGAGCCCTCTCCAGGGCACCAGTATATGCCGCCGGAAGCAGCTAGTTGTCCGAAGCTTTCTCCGCGGTGTCCACCACCAGCACGTCCATATGCCCCTTCTGCGTCTCCAGCCTCAGCCCCAGTTTTTCCTTCAGCACCGTGAACAATGACGGACCGGCAGACTCGACATCCGACTGCGAATCCCACTCAATCGAAAAATCGTAGTTGCCGGCGAGCCCGGTCTTATCGCTGACAATCCGCCCCAGCCGATTCGCCAGATTCTGCGTCAGCACCGAAACCGGCTCAGCCACGCAATTGATGTGCATCCGGCTCGCTCCCCGGCCCGTATCCACCGACGGAACTTCATCGCTCGAACTCGCCTTCATTTTCAGCCCGCCTTTATCGACAAGCAACGCGTAAACAGTCGCCCCCCGCGATTCCCAATGCACTTTCAGATGAAAACGATCCTCCAGCAGACTACGCAACAGCGCCGGCAACTCCTCTTCCGAAATCTTCTCCGGCCGCCCCGTCTTCGCCTCGATGTCATACATATCGGTATCGAGCCACCCAGGCCCGCCGCCGAGTTGAAACGCCTGCAGTCCGTACGCATTCCGGATCAGCGTTTTCAGCGACGCATTCGTAATGCTGAGCCGCCCGCCCTCCATCCGGTTAATCTGCGTATTCATGCTGCCGCTCATATTCCGCCGGATCGAAGCCACCTCGAACGTCTGCGCGCTCAGAACGGAAGAAGCGGCCAGTAACACCACAATCTTCAGGGCATTCTTCATGGATCGAAGAACTGCCCGGATCGCCCTTCGTTACACGCTCCGCCGCGTCTGCGAAAATTGAACTTTCCCGATGCCCTCATCCCGCCCTCAGGGCCGTTTCCTCACATTCGAAGGCATGGACGGATGCGGCAAAACCACGCAACTGCGCCTCCTCGCCCAGCATCTCCGCGAGGCAGGCCGCGAAGTCGTCGAAACCGTCGAGCCCGGCGGCACCGAAATCGGCCGCCAGATCCGCCGCATCCTTCTCGACCCCGCCAACACCGCCATCCACGCCCGCACCGAACTGCTGCTCTACTTCGCCAGCCGCGCCCAGAACGTCGAAGAAGTCATTCGCCCCGCGCTCGCCGCCGGCAAGATTGTCCTCTGCGATCGCTTCACCGATTCCACGCTCGTCTATCAGGGCTGCGGCCGCGGCCTCGATCCCGCCATCGTCCGCGATCTCGACCGCATCGCCTGCCAGGGCGTGCAGCCCGACGCCACCATCCTCATCGACATCGACCTCGACACCAGCCTCGCCCGCGCCAAACGCCGCAACGAACGTTTCGGCCAGTCCGAATCACGCATCGATGACGAAAGCGCCACGTTCCACGAAAACGTCCGCCGCGGCTATCTCGATCTCGCCGCCGCCGAGCCCGGCCGCTTCATCCTGATCGACGGACGCGCCGGCATCGGCGAAGTCGCCCGCCACATCCGGGAGGCGCTGCACGGCCGTGTTTGAAAACTTCTGGGGCAACCGCCACGTTCAGATCACGCTCGAAAACATGATCGAGCGCGACCGCGTTCCGCAGACTCTCCTCTTCGCCGGACTCGAAGGACTCGGCAAAGCCACCCTCGCCCGCCGGTTCGCCGCGCGCCTCCTCGGCTCGCCCGAAAAAATCGAGCGCGACGATCTCAGTCTCGACGAAAACCTCTCCACCATCGCCTCGCGCGAAAAACTCCCCGCCGATAAACGCAATGACGATCCCCTCGTCTTCGCCTCGCATCCCGACTTCCTCACCTTCCCGCCAGACGGACCGCTGCGCCAGATCAGCATCGCCCAAATGCGCCTCCTCAAGGAACGCGCGCAGTTCAAGCCTCTTCACGGAAGCCGCCGCATCTTTCTCATCGATCAGGCCGACCGCGCCAACGAACAGGCCGCCAATTCGCTGCTCAAGATTCTCGAGGAGCCGCCCGACCACCTGATCCTCATCATGACGGCGAACAACGTCTACGATCTGTTGCCGACAATTCGCTCCCGTTCCGTTCAGTTAAATTTCTCGCCGCTGACGAACGAAGAGATGCGCGACTTCGCCCGCTCCCGCAGCCTCGAATCCGCCGATCGCCGTATCGCGCTTTCGGGCGGCAGCCCCGGCATCGCCGCAACGCTCGACATCGCCCTCTTCGAAAAACGCCGCAACGCGATGCTCTCGCTGCTCAAAACCGGCGCGGGCGTCTCGCCATATTCCGCCTGGCTCCCGGTTTCCGAAACGCTCGGCCGCAGCAAAAGCGAGAAGCTCGAAATCTATCTCAAGCTTCTCTACGATCTTCTGCGCGACCTCACCATTCTGCGCGAATCCGGCACCGCAATCCGCAACGTCGACTTGCAAAATGATCTCGCCGCGCTCGCCTCCCGCGTCTCACGCGCCTGGCTGATCGAAGCGGTCAAAGGCGTCGACGAAATCGCCGCCCTCCTCCGCCGCAACATCCAGAAGCAGATCGCGCTCGACGGCCTTCTCATGCAGCTCCGCCGCGCCGCCTGAGCACGAATTCATTGACCACCGTGGGGCGACGCTTTCGGCGTTGCCGTCGGGCTTCAGCCCGGCGCGGAGCGTCCGAATCGCACAGAAGTGCATCACCTGATCGCCTGCGTCACCATAGGCATCCACCGGCACCCGCACTCTCACGATCGAACGCGAAATGCCGCTCCCGCTCGAAAACGTGTGGCGCGCCCTCACCGATGGAAGCCTCCTCGAGCAATGGCTCATGAAGAATGATTTCCGCCTCGAAGCCGGCGAGCGCTTTCACTTCCGCACCACCCCCACTCACAACTGGGACGGCATCGTGCATTGCGAAGTGGCCGAAGTGGACGCTCCCGGCTCAGGCGATTTCGCGCGCCTCGCTTACACCTGGGACGCAGACGGTCTTTCGACTCTCGTCACCTGGACCCTGACGCCCAAAGCATCCGGCGTTCTCGTGCGCATGGAACAATCGGGCTTCCGCCCCGAAGACGAATACAATTTCCACGGCGCCACTTCCGCCTGGCACCGCTGGCTCGCGCTCTCGAAAAATTCGCCGCCTGATTTCAGGGACGCAGCTCGGCCGCCACTTCCCGCCCTTCCGCCAGCGCGCGCTTCCAGCTCTCGCGCTTCTCGCGCCGTGAAAGACCCTCGCCCGTCCGATACAGCCGGTCGAGCCCGTTGCCCACTACCCACGTCCCCGCATACGCCACCGCGGCCTTCGGAATCAATCCGCCGCCGAGGGGAATCTTCCCCACCAGCTCGCGCGCAAGCGCCCGCCATCCGAACGCACCCGCCGCAATCGCGGCAATCGACGCCTTCTGCTCCGAATACCCAACCGCCCGGTCGTACACCGCCGCCAGCATCAGCGCCATTCGGATCTGATTCATCGTGAGGAACGCCGTGTCCGTCGCAAACTCTCCCACCGCCCACGGCAGTTCGATGATCCCCGGAATCACGTTCGGCAGTGCCGTCGCCAGCGCCAGCAGCGCATTCTCGCGCGAGACACGCCGCACGATCCGATGCGCCACCGCCGTCCGGAACGCCGGAAACGACCGCCCCAGCGCCAGTTCGATCGGCTGATTCTCCGAAACAATCGACTCCACCATCGATTCATCCGCCGCCGTCGTCGCCGCCGGATCGAACAAATATCCATTGCGCGGCAGCCCGATTCCCGGCTCGCATAAAATGAAGTCGAAATCCGGATGCGGCTTATCGAGCCGGTACACCATCCGCAGCGCCTGCCCGCGCGTCGCGGCATCGAGGTGCGGCGGCACGAGGAAATCTTCCATATCGCGGAACACGCCCCCGCTCGAAGCCAGCAGGCCCACACGAAGCTCCTGCGCGGCCGCGCTGCGCACCTCATGCGCATTCAGCCCCGCATAAACCTTGCGGATGTCCTTCAGGACGTTCATCGACATGCAAATTCCTCCGGCTTCATTCTAGCGTTTCAACCTTGCAGGATCACGTCCAAAAAACAAAACGGGCGAGACGTCTCCGCCTCGCCCATTCACTCTCTCGCGCTTCGCGATACCTATTCCGGTTCGCGACGGCTCTTCTTGCGGTTCCGCTTGCGCGCCAGCGCAGCCTTCACCCGCTTCTTTTCCCCTGGCTTCAGGTAAAAGGAATGCCGCTTCACCTCTTTGATGATGTCTTCGGTCTGCACTTTCCGCTTGAAGCGGCGCAGTGCATTCTCGAGCGTTTCCCCTTCCTGCAATCGAACTTCAGCCAATGAACAACACCTCCTCACTGATCGGAAATTTGCACCGCGCGCCCTGCCGGGCAAGGTGCTGTATCATATGAGTTTGCGCGTTCAGGAATTCACCTGACCGGCAATTCTTAAGCGTAACACAACATGTAATCAACCCCTCCTGAGTCAGCCACCGCTCCGTCGGCGGCGCGCCGCGCCCAGGATCACACGAAAGATACAGGAGATCCAATTTTGTCCAGCATCGTCAAAATCAGCGGAATCGAAATTCTGGATTCGCGCGGCAACCCCACCGTTGAAGCAGAAGTTTTCC
>CAZPZE010000743.1:0-4286 GCA_964590625.1 uncultured Solibacteraceae bacterium | reverse complement strand
AAGGTGGATACGATGCCTCGGAAGAAGCATGGGAACATTCCGCTGTGAGGTGGCCGGCTCGGGGCCCGGCGCGGGTCAGGAGAGCCGTCCTCCGACTCGTTTGGTACGACCATTTAAGCCTTTAGAAACTTGATCTTGGCCACTGTTGTTTTGCCCTGATTTCTACATATAATAGTCATTCCTGCAACACGCTCGAAAGGACTTATCCGCTCTAAATGCTGAACCAAAACCAGGTCCGTGACGCCGTGGGCGACGGAGCTGGCATTCTCCGGCTGGAACCGAATTGGGTCCCGCGATGCTTTATGGTTCCGGGGCGGCGGTTGCGGCTCCATCCGGACGATCTCTACGCGTACGGAGCGCATCGCGGAGGGATCAATGAACGCTGGTTCGCTTCGACGACGAAGGCGGCGAACGGTCCGGAGACTGGTGAGTTCGAAGGACTGAGTTTTGTCCGGCACGCGAATGGCTCGCGGTTTCTGCTGAAGGAAGCGATTGAAGTCGCGGGCGACGATCTGATCGGATCGGCCATGGCGCGCGAAGGCGGCTGGAATCTGCTCTGCAAATTCTTCGACAACATGGGGCCGATTCCGCACCATATGCACCAGAGCGACGAGTTCGCGAAACTCGTGGGGCAGAAGGGCAAGCCCGAAGCGTACTACTTCCCTCGGCAGTACAACCAGCTCGACAACAATTTCCCGTACACGTTCATGGGCCTCGAGCCGGGCACAACGAAAGACGATATCCGGCAGTGCCTGCAGAACTGGAATAAGGGCGATAACGGGATTCTGAACCATTCGCGCGCGTACCGGCTGGTCGCGGGCGAAGGGTGGCAGATTCATCCGGGCGTTCTGCACGCGCCTGGGTCATTCGTGACTTACGAGCCGCAGGTGGCGAGCGACGTGTTCGCGATGTTCCAGTCGCAGGTGGAAGGCCGCATTGTGGATTGGGGACTGATGACGAAGGACGTGCTGCCGGCGCATCATCACGATCTCGATTACCTCATTTCGATGCTCGATTGGGAAGCGAACGTAAACGAGCGTTTCGCGGAATCAAACAAGACAAAACCGAAGCCTGTTCGCGCGCTGAACGAAATGGAATTCGCCGGTTATCGCGAGATGTGGATCACGTACGGGACCAGCTATTATTCCGCAAAAGAACTGACGCTGGAGCCGGGCCGCGCCGTCACGCTGCGGGACCCCGAGGCGTATGGCGCTATCGTAGTGCAGGGCGCGGGTAAGTTCGGAGCGCATGAGGTGATGGCGCCGTCGATGATCCGGTTCGGCGAGATGACGCAGGATGAATTGTTCGTCACGGCCGGCGCCGCGCAGTCGGGCGTGCGGGTGGTGAATACTGGTGAGTCGGAGCCGCTCGTCATCCTGAAGCATTTTGGACCGGGCAATCCGGACGCGGAGCCGCTGAGCAGAAAGAATCAGAACGGAGACAGAGCATGAGCACTCAGAATCTACACAAATTTCCGAAGCTTCATAACGCGATGTGGCCGGGACTCGTCGGCAAGGGCGGGGAAGGTCCGGGCGCGGAACCGGCGATCGATCTGGAGACGATGCTGGATCTGACGGCGAAGACGGAGGTGGATGGCGTCCGTTTCGACGGCGTGGATCTGTTTCTCTCGCTGCCGCATACGAGCATCGATTCGACGGATGACGAACTCAAGCAACTGGCCGAATCGGTGCAGAAGCGCAATCTGGCGGTGGGGTCGCTGGTGGCGCCGGTGTGGCCGCCCACGGGCGGCGGATCCGCCATGGGGAGCGATGAAGAGCGCAAGGCTTTCGTCACGCAGGTGAAGAAATCGTGCGCAATTGCGAAGAAGCTGAATGAACTCGGCGTTCGCAAGTATGGCGTGGTGCGCATTGATTCGGCCTGCGGACCGGGCGACTGGGCGAAGGATCCTGCGGGCAACACGAAGAAGATTGCGGCGACGTTCCGCGAGGCGGCCGACGTGGCGGAGAGCTATGGCGAGCAACTGGCAGCGGAAGGCGAGATCTGCTGGGGCGGCATGCACAGCTGGAAGTATATTGTGCAGCTCATGGAAGAGGTGAACCGGCCGAAGACCGTCGGGATTCAGGCTGATATGGCGCACCTCTCGCTCTACACGCTGGGCTACAACGCGCCGGAGCATCGCATTCTGCCGGAGAACTACAACTGGGAAGACCGGTCGGTGTTCGAGGATGCGATCCGCACGATGGCGCACGCGCTGCGGCCGTGGATCAAGGATTTCCATGTGGCGCAGAACGATGCGACGGTGAAGGGCCAGGGCTCGCACGATAAGACCGGGCGCCACTGCCTGCCGAACGATCCGAACGGGAAGATCGACATCGTGAAGGTGGCCGGCATCTGGCTGCGGGACGACAGCGGCGCGCTGACCAAAGCCACGAAGCATGTCTGCTGGGACGGCTGCATGTTCCCGAATGACGTGATGCTTTCCGCGCAGACCTGGCGCGATGTTCTTTCCACAATGATTGCGGTGCGCAACGCGCACGGCTGGGACTAAAAATATGGCCAAGAAAAATCTCAACGTTGGGCTTGTCGGCTATGGCTTCATGGGGCGTACTCACTCGAACGCCTATCGGCAGGCGCCCATCTTTTTCGATCTTCCGTACACGATCGGTCTGAAGGCGGTGTGCGCGCGGAATCCGGAGCGCGCGAAGGCTTTCGCTTCGAACTGGGGCTACGAGTCGGTGGAATCCGACTGGCGGAAGCTCGTGGAGCGGAAAGATATCGACATCATCGATATCGCAAGCCCGAACGATACGCATCATGAGATCGCCATTGAAGCCGCGAAGGCGGGGAAGATGGTCCTCTGCGAAAAGCCGCTGGGACGGAACGCCAAAGAAGCGCAGGAAATGGTGGATGCCGTCGATAAAGCGAAGGTCGCGAACATGGTTTGGTACAACTACCGGCGCGTGCCGGCGGTGGTGCTGCTGAAGAACCTGATCGACGAAGGCCGCCTGGGACGCATCTTCCACTACCGCACGGTGTTCCTGCAGGACTGGACGATTTCGCAGGATCTGCCGCAGGGCGGGGAAGGGCTGTGGCGTCTGGACGCGTCGGTTGCCGGTTCCGGCGTGACCGGTGATCTGCTGGCGCACAACATCGATACGGCGCTGTGGCTGAACGGCGGCATCACGGAAGTGGTAGCGATGACCGAGACATTCATCAAGCAGCGCAAGCACAATCTGACGGGCCAAGTGCAGCCGGTGAATATCGACGATGCGAGCCTGTTCCTGTGCCGGTTTGCGAATGGATCGCTGGCATCGTTTGAAGCGACGCGTTACGCGCGCGGTCACAAGGCGCTCTATACGCTCGAGATCAATGGCGAGAAAGCGTCCGCCAAATGGGATCTGCACGATCTGCACCGGCTGCAGTGGTTCGATCATACCGATGAGGGCCGTCTGCGCGGCTGGCGCAGCATCCACATTACGGACGGCGATCATCCGTATATGAAGAACTGGTGGGTGCCGGGTCTGCAGATCGGATACGAGCATACGTTCACGCATCAGGTGGCGGATTTCCTGACGGCGGTTGCCGAGGGCAAGGAAGTGGGGCCGACGTTCCGCGATGGGCTGGCGACGGACCATGTAACCGATGCTGTGCTCGAATCGGCGAAGTCGCGCAAGTGGGAAAAGGTAGCGGGTTAAATAAGGAGAATCGAAATGAAACTTCGTACGTTTTCGATTTCGGCGGCGGCGGTTCTGGCGACGGTGTATGCGGTCCATCTGTCGGCGCAGTTCACGCATGCGCCGGCGGAAGACTTCAACAATCATGAGGGCTTCACCTCGCTGTTCGATGGCAAATCGCTGAACGGCTGGGATGGCGACCCGAAGCTGTGGTCGGTGAAGGATGGGGCGATCTATATTACGTCGACCTGCGAGCATCCGACGGGGACGGTTTACATCGTGTGGCAGGGCGGGGAAGTGGGTGACTTCGATCTGCGGCTGGAGATGAAAGGTACCGGGGCCATCAACGGCGGCCTGCAGTACAGGAGCTGGATTACGGCGGATGCGCCGCCAGTGAACGTGAACGCCGGGGCTGGTGGCGGCGGTGGACGCGGCGGCAGCGGACGGGGCGGTCGGGGTGGAAGTGGGCGCGGCGGTGGACGCGCCGGTGCGAACGCAGCTCCGGCGGCTTGCCCGAGCGGTGAGCCGCGCGGCACGGCGCCGAGCCGTGAAAGCCAGGCGAAGTGGAATATGAGCGGATATCAGTATGACTTCGACAACGGCAACCGCTATCCGGGACAGCTTTATGAGCAGTCGACCGGACGCGGGATT
>CAZPZE010000742.1:0-4724 GCA_964590625.1 uncultured Solibacteraceae bacterium | reverse complement strand
CCGAGGCGGTGGAGAATCCGATGGCGGTGCCGTATTCCGAGATTCCGGGATGGCCGCGATCGACGGCGATCGGGCATGCGGGGCAGCTCGTGGCGGGGAAGCTGGAGGGCGTTCCGATTGCGGTGCTGGCAGGGCGCGCGCATCTGTATGAGGGGTACACGGCGGAGCAAGTGGTGTTCGGGGTTCGCGTGCTGAGCCGCCTGGGGGCGGAGTGCCTGATCGTGACGAATGCCTCGGGCGGGATCAACAGGGATTTTCGGGCAGGCCAGTTGGTGCTGATTTCGGATCACATCAATCTGCTGGGGCAGAATCCGCTGACTGGGCCGAACGATGAGACGATGGGGCCTCGATTTCCGGATATGACGGAGGCGTATTCGAAGCATTGCCGCGCGATGGCTCGTGAGGCAGGGCGGGAGATGAATCTGGAATTGCGCGAAGGGGTGTATGCGGCGGTGCCCGGGCCGAGTTATGAGACGCCGGCGGAGATTCGATATCTGCGGACGATCGGGGCCGATCTGGTGGGGATGTCGACCGTGCCGGAGGTGATCGCGGCGAATCACATGGGGATGCAGGTGCTGGGGATTTCGTGCGTGACGAATGCGGCGGCGGGCGTGCTGGATAAGAAGCTGGATCATAGAGAAGTGCTGGAGGCGGGCGAGAAGATGAAGGGCACGCTCACGGAGCTGCTGCGGCGGATTATTCCGAAGCTGGTGACGAAGTGAGCGATCGGCTGTTGGAGGCGGCGACGCGGGCGCGGGAGAATGCGCATGCGCCGTTTTCGAAATTCCGGGTGGGGGCGGCGGTGGAGGATGCCGATGGCAGGATCTTCACTGGCTGCAATGTGGAGAATGCGACGTACGGGTTGACGGTGTGTGCGGAGCGGGTGGCGATTTTCAAGGCGATATCGGAGGGGGCTCGGAAGTTTCGCCGGGTGGCGGTTGTGGCGGATACGGAGACTCTCACGCCGCCGTGTGGGGCTTGCCGGCAGATTCTTTGGGAGTTCTGTGGGGATGTGGAGATTGTGCTGGGGAACCTGGCGGGGAAGACTGAGGTATTGCGGCTGGGGGCGTTATTTCCGCGGGCGTTTGATGGGTCGTTTCTGTGAGCAGACTTCGATAATTGCGACATCGGCACGAGCGGCCGCGGCTAAGCGCGCGATGTCGTGCCGGTCGCCTGTGAGGATCGTGGCCTTCCGGGGGCTGGCTATTGCCATAACGGCAGCGTCCGCAATATCAGTCGTTTTCGTGAGACCCAGCAGGCGTCCTGATTCGTGGGCTTCGGACTCGTCAAGAGGAACGACGACGCACCCGCCCAGAAAGCGCCGGAATTGGGCCTGTTGCGGTGATCGGCTCACCTGGGCAACTACCGGGGCAGGAACCAGCGGAGTAATGCCACGCTCCAGACGCGCCTTGTGCTTAGCCCACACGAGTCGATCATTATTGTCGGCTGCCACAAGAACGGCCGCGTCGTAGACGACAACACTCATGCGGAACGGCGTACCGTTCGCGGCGCTCGAAGCTCAGCGCGAACCCTGCGGCGAGCCTCCTCCATTTCCTTCGCGGTGAAGCGTCCGTTTTCCTTTTCCCACAATTCGACCGCTGCCAGGCCCGCGCGCTGGCGCAGGGCGTCACGCGCCGCGCCCGTGATCCACGCGGAAATGCTCACTCCTTCGCGGGCGGCCGCCCGAACGATGTTTTTGTGAACTTCGGGATCAACTGTGATCGCCAGTTTCGGGGATGGATTGCCACGGGGCATAAAAGTATCCTACTGGAGTAGGATAGCGCACTGGTTGCGCCGGGCGGAAGACCGGTGGCACCGTTGAAAACCCAGGCCGGACTCTGCCCCGGCAACGCCGGCCGGGGGGCGCCGTCCAGTACGCGAAGCGAGACGTGCGGTTATCCGATGGGGACCTGGTCGATGATTTCGATGCCGAAGGCTTCGAGGGCGACGATGCGGCGGGGATGGTTCGTCAGGAGTCGAATGGTTCGGAGGCCGAGATCGGAGAGGATCTGGGCGCCGATGCCGACTTCGTGCTGGAGAGGCGGCTGGGGGTTGTGGCGATCGTGGCCGATGAGGTGTCCGTGTTCGACGCGCACTCCGGGCGAAGTGGAGTGGAGGTAGACGAGCGCGCCTTCGCCTTCTTCGGCGATGCGGCGGATGGAGCCGCGGACGAGATCCTGGCAATCGCAGGAGGAGCCGCCGAGCAGATTGCCGTAGGCGCAGTGTGAATGCATGCGGACGAGCACGTTGCTCTTGCCGGCGATGTCGCCGCGTACAAAGGCGAGGTGAGATTCGGGGCTGAGGTCGCTGCTGTAGAGGATCGACCGGAAGTCTCCGTATGCGGTGGGCAGCACGCCTTCCGCTTTACGGTGGACGCAGTGCTCGTTGCGCAGTCGGAAGCGGATCAGCTCGGCGACGGAAATCATCTTCAGTCCCTGCTGTTTGCAGAATTCATGGAGCTGGGGGACGCGCGCCATGGTGCCGTCCTCATTCATGATTTCGCAGATGACGCCGGAGGGATTGAGTCCGGCCATGCGCGCAAGGTCGACGGAGGCTTCGGTTTGTCCGGCGCGCACGAGCACGCCGCCTTCTTTCGAGCGCAGGGGGAAGATGTGGCCGGGGCGCGCGAGGTCGTTGGGGCGCGTGGCCGGATCGATGGCGGTGAGGATGGTGCGTGTGCGGTCGGCGGCGGAGATGCCGGTGGTGACGCCGACGCGCGCATCGATGGCTTCGCAGAACGCGGTGCCGAAGTTCGACGTGTTGTTGGGCGACATGAGTGGCAGGCGGAGCTCATCGCAGCGTTCGGGAGTCAGCGTGAGGCAGATGAGGCCACGGCCGTGGGTCGCCATGAAGTTGATGATTTCGGGCGTGACCTTTTCGGCGGCGATGGTGAGATCGCCTTCATTTTCGCGGTCTTCATCGTCGACGACGACGAGCATGCGCCCGGCGCGGATCTCCTCAATGGCTTCCGGAATTGTGATAAAAGACATGGGCGGGGAAAATTCCACTATAGCGTTCCCCGCCGAACCGACATGGCATAATTGACAACCGGATGGGCGGCGCCCGGCTGCAGCATACGATTCTGGCCTTGTTGTTACTGGCCGCCGCTTCTTATGAAGGCGGGACGATCGCCTGGGTGGCGAAGGCTCTGATCCATCCGAAAGACGTTCCTTCGGCGCCTTTCACCCTGCAGAACGCGACGCGCACGATCGCGGACGGACCCCTCTCGGGCGATCAGATTCTTTCGATTAACGGCCAGCCGTTCACGGCGAAGCGCCAGTTCGACGACGCTGTGTTTCTCGCTGCCCCCGGCACGAAAATTCGCCTGGTACTGAGCGAGCCTTCCGGGCACGCGATGGAGACGGATGTGGCGGTCGGTGACCAGACGCGTCTCTCGGACTCCGCGGCGGCTATCGCGCTCACGCTTTGTCTGACGATGTTCGTTCCGCTGGTCTGTTACTCGCTGGGTTTCGGAGTCGCGCTTATCCGGCCGCGCGATCCGAACGCCTGGCTGCTGCTGGTGCTTCTCATCGGATTCGGGGGACTGCTGAGCGCGACCGACTGGTACAGCAGCTTTCCTGATCTCAATCTGATCTGGATGGCGTTCTGCAATTCGTCGTGGGCCATCGCGACGGTTTTATTTGCGATTCATTTTCCGGCGCGGCTGAGCCTGGATCGGCGGCATCCGCGGCTGAAGTATGTGCTGCTGGTCCCGGCCGCGGGCGCATCCGTGGTTTTGTGGGCAACGCTCGTCTTGTGGAGACACAGCCTGCAGGCGGTGGAGGCCATGGGCTCCCATTATGTTCTGCTCTCGCACGCGAATCTGGCGATGCAGATGTGTCTGCTGGCCGCTTTCTTCGCGATTCTGGGGACGAAATCGCATGCGCAGGATTCGCCGGATGACGCGCGCCGCCTGAAGATTCTTCTGCGCGGCGCGCAGATCAGTTTCAGCCCGATGTTCCCGATCGTCTTCTATGCGCTGATCCGGCAGAAGGAGATTTTTGCGGGAATTCCGTGGCCGCTCGAAGCTTTTGCGTTTTTCACGATGGCGCTGTTCCCAGTCACGCTGGCTTACGTGATTGTGGTGGAGCGCGCGATGGATCTGCAGGTTGTGGTGCGGCAGAGCGTGAAGTACGCGCTGGCGCGCGTGGGCCTGCGCGTGTTTCGCGGGCTGTTGCTGGCCTTCTGTTTTTATGTGTTCAGCGCGCACGTGGGCGGACGGTGGCAGCCGGAACTCGTGGTGCTGGCGGCCATTGCAATCGTGGCGATCCGCCGGAAGAACATGAACCGGGTTTCGATCTGGGTGGATAAGAAGTTTTTCCGCGAAGCCTATAATTCCGAGCTCCTGCTGAGTGAACTCGCGCTCGAAGTGGGCCGCTACGTGGAGATCGATCCGCTGCTCGAAACGGTGGCGCGGCGGATCAGCGAGACCATGCATGTGGACGACATCGTGATCCTGGTGCGCGAGGGGAATGTGTACAGGACCCGTTATTCGACGCGCGGGGGCGAGCCGATGGATATTCCGGCGGGCAGTCATCTTCTGACATTGCCGGGCGGTCAACCGCAGCCGCTGCAGGTGTTCCTCGATAAGCCCCAGGCCTGGATGCGAACGCTCGATACGACGGAGCTGCAGACGCTGGCGTTCATGCGATCCGAGGTTTTGCTGGTGCTGCGCGGGCAGGGAAGCGGTGACTCGGAAATCATGGGCCTGATGAGCCTGGGGC
>CAZPZE010000741.1:0-2725 GCA_964590625.1 uncultured Solibacteraceae bacterium | reverse complement strand
GCGGATTTTCTCGACCGGGTTTCGCATCAGGAGATGCATGTGAGCGCCCGTGTGGTTGTGCTCGGAGCCGGGTGTCTCGAAAGTACGCGGCTGCTGCTGAATTCGGGGATTGCGAATTCGAGCGGTGTGCTGGGTCATTATTTGTTCGATCAGTTTTATGTGAAGGGGACGATTCAGGCGATTGTGCCCGAAGCGCGCGACGGCAAGGGCGGGCAGGGGCTGATGGGCGGGTCTGGTTACATTCCGCGATTCCGCAATCTGCAGGGGAAAGAGAAAGATTTCATCCGCGGGTATTCGGTGGATTTCGGGAGCGGCGGCACGCCGAACGCGAAATATTTTCCGCTGTATGGGGAGGCGCTGCAGAGGGCGGTGGCGTCGCATCGCGGCACGGGGTTCGATGCGACCACGATGGGTTCGGTGCTGCCGCGGTTCGAGAATCACGTGTCGATCGACACGGTGGCGAAAGACGCGTGGGGAATTCCGGCGCTGCGCATTCAGGCGAAATACACCGATAACGAATTCAACATGGCGCGGGATGCGATGAACACGCTCGCCGAGCTTTGCCATGACGCCGGCTTCGAACTGCTGGAGAAGCACGACCGCATGGTTCCGCCCGGCGAGAGTATTCATGAGCTGGGCACGTGCCGGATGGGCGATGACCCGAAGACCAGCGTGCTGAACAAGTGGAACCAGAGCCACGATATTAAAAATCTTTTCGTGGTGGATGGGAGCAGTTTTGTGGTGGGAGGGTCGCAGAACCCGACCCTCACCATTCTGGCGCTTTCGATGCGGGCATCTGAGTATCTGGCGGAGCAGATGCGCACGGGGGCGATCTAAAGCAGGCGGAAGTTCACTTCCACCTGCGCGCGCACTTTGACCGGCACGCCTTTGCTTCGGCCGGGTTTGAACACCCACTTGCGGACGGCTTCGACGGCTTTTTCATCGAGGCCCATGCCGAGGCTTTTCACGACTTTAATTTCCTCGGCTTTGCCATCGGTATTGACGACGATGGAGAGCAGAACGGCGCCGCTGTATTTGGCTTTGCGGGCTTCTTCGGAATATTCGGGCTCGACTTTGCTGACGAGTTCGGGTGGAGTGACACCGTTGCCGACGGGGTAGATGCCAGAGCCGCCGAAGCTCGCGCCCTGGCCATCGCCGATTCCGGATCCGCGTCCATTGCCCAGGCCGCCCGCGCTGCCCAGGCCTCCTCCGCCACCGATTGCGCCTAATGGGTTGCCGATCGCGCCTGTCGGGGCGGCCCATGCGTCATTCGCGGCTACGAGCGAAGGATCCATCGTCAGCACCGGATGCTGGATGGTGGCGATCGGCGGTGTGAATTGGCGCGGGGCCGGTTTCGGTAATTCAGCCTTCAGTGGTGGAAGAGGCGATCGCTGCCCTCCGCCCCCTGCGGGTTTGACCTCGGCTACCGGTTTCATAACGGGCGGCGGGGCGACCAACACAACATCCTTGATCGCATGCTGGACCTGCGGATTCGTGCCTACCAGCAGCAGCGAGGCTACGAGCGCGCCCTGCAGCAGAACCGAAGAGGCCAGCGCTTTCCGGCTGGTTCCGGCACCCCAGATGTCTTTCACGGCGACGGGCTTCGATGTCAGTTCAAGCGGCGGCAATTTTTCGGGCCGGACGAAATTGCGAACATTGGCGAGGATCGTCCTGTACCAGGGGATCTCCGTATCCGGCGCGAGCAGGCGTGCGAGATGATCTTCGGCGACTGGCGCGGGGTTTGCGGCGATCCGCGCCATGACGCTGTCGAGCGCGGCTTCGACATCGATCGGGGTGTCATCGAGAGGCGAGGCCAGTTCCGCGAGCCAGCCGTTCACGCGGCTGTGGATTTCGACGATACGGTCGAATACGCCGCGGCATTCGGCGCAGGAGACCAGATGGGTTTCCACCATCCGGCGCAGCGGCGTGGCGCCGGATTCTTCGAGATAACCCTGAAAATCGGATTCATTCAGACAGGCCATGCCTGACCTCCGTAGAGACTGACGTATTCCTTCTCGAAGCGAGCCCGGGCGCGCGAGATCAGGACGTAGACGGAATCGGCGCGCATGCCGAGAACGTTCGCGATTTCTTTGCAGCTGAAGCCGCTGCTTCCCATGAGAAGGACCTGCCCTTCCACGGGCTTCAGCAGGCACAGCACGTTGCGCACACGGGCTCTTTGCTCTTCGGCGAGCAGTTCGTAAAGCGGATTCGCGACCGGAGTGGCCATGAAGGTTTCGCGCTGCGCTCTTTCTTCGCGGCGCGACCGGCGTGAGTTGGCGCGGATCGCATCGAGCCCGAGATTCATCGCGGTGCGGTAGAGCCAGCCGGCGGGGTTTTCGTCAATGGGCTGCGCGGCCTGGTGCTGGTGATATCGATAGAACGCATCCGCCGCGAGTTCTTCGGCCTGGCCGGAATTGCCGACGAGGCGGATGAGAATGCGTACGAGACGCGGGTAGTGTTCAAGGAAGAGCTGATCGAACTCCAGGATGGGGGGTTCCACAGCTTCCGCACTCAAAACCGCCGGACGGTCTGGCCGCACACCTGTCTGGCCGCACACCTGGAAGACGTCGCCCGGGCGGAAAATCTAACAGGGCGTTAAGAATTTTTACGCCCGGTTGCACCGCCATCGTTTCTATACCTGTCATAGAAGGGACCTCGCCCGATAAACGCCGCCGGAGCGCGGATCCCAACGGGGGATTCGCGCTATCCTGCCGCTATGCGCTGG
>CAZPZE010000740.1:0-2368 GCA_964590625.1 uncultured Solibacteraceae bacterium | reverse complement strand
GAAGGAGATGTGAGGCTCGCCGGAATATTCGGGTTTCCGTTCGCATCCAGATTGTATGTGGGGGCGGGGACGCCTCCCGTGAGGTAAAACGGCGGCGTTTGATTATTATCCGTGCTGGTGGCACTGAGCGTCTGGGCGTATTGGGATACCGGACCAGTGCCGGAGTAGCCGATGGCCGGGAGGCGATAGACTCCGTACCCACCGCGAAGCACCGTATCGCGCACGGGGTTCCAGGAGAAGCCGACTCGCGGCAGGAAATCGTGGTAAATGTTCGGGGAGAAATGAGTGGGCGCGCCGTTTCGGCCGGCAAACTGAACGTCGCCGAGGTTGCCGGTGATGTGGTTGATGATGTACGGATTGAAACTCGCGAACTGATTGTTTGCTTCTGAATAGGGACCATCCCATTCCCACCGAAGGCCGAGGTTCAGCGTGAGATTGCTCAGGACCTTGAAGTCATCCTGAATAAACGCCGCCGCGCTGTTGATGTTGAGCCGGTAGGTGTAGTCGTTGGTGCTGATGCTGGCGGTCGCGGGCGCGCCCAGCATCAGATCGGCCAGACCAAAACCGCTTCCGGTGGCGTTCGGCGTGACGCTCGAGAATGCGCCCGTGAAGCTGTAGCTCCCTGCGAGCTTGCCCGGGCTGTAGTTGTCATACATCTGGCGCCGGAAGTCGCCGCCGAACTTAATCGTGTGGCGGTTTTTCTGCCAGGTCAATCCTTCACTGAAGACCCAGCTGCGATCGCGGTCATGATTGCTCGCTTTCGAGCCGAGCTGAATCATCTGCGAAACCGAAATGATGGGGAAGTCGAAGAGGGCGACGCCGTTCAATCCAAGCTCCGGCGCGGCCGATCCACCCGCCGTGGAATAGTTATCTTCCTGTACCCAGCCAAAGCGAAAATCGTTCACCAGAGACGTTGTGAAGATGTGCGTTTCGCTGATGGCGGATTGCGTATCTGTCCAGCCGCCCGCCGTCTGGTTGTTTGCCTTGTTCGGGATGTAGGGGATGGCGTTGTTATTCGGGCTGTACTGGCCGAACCGGAAAAACGCGCGATCGTTCGTACCGAAGTTCTGGTCGAGGCGCCCCATGTACTGCCAGTTGTCGTTCGTATTCGGCGGCGTGACGAAGTAGTTATTTCCGTTGACGTTCGCATTGGCCGAGGGGTAGAACTTCAGAATCTGAGCAGCCACGGGATCAATGCGGCTTGTCGGGATGACATTGTTGGCGAACTGCAGGCGCGTGTGGCCGTCGGGTGCAAGAGACTTCGGATCGTAAATCGAAATCAGCTTGCCGCCGGCGGTCGTTTGAGAGAAATCGCCTGACTTCTGCAAATCTGTGGGCACGAGCGCGCTGTAGCCGGTTCCCTGAGAAGAGAGGGTGACGTTGAAATCCACGAAGAAGAAAGTCTTGTTGCGACCATCATAGAGCTTTGGCACAAGGACCGGTCCTCCGATGGTGCCGCCCGGATCGTTCTGCACGTACTTCGTCCGGCTGGGGGTGGGAGAGAAGAAGTCGCGGCCATTCAGAACGCGGTTCCGGAAAAGATCGTAGGCGCTTCCGTGCAGAGTATTGGTGCCGGCCTTCGACGTGGCGATCATGACGCCGCCGCCGGTATGGCCGTATTCGGCGGAGAACGGTGTGGTGATCACTTTGAACTCTTCCACGGAGTCGGGGCTCGGCGTGAGGGTGTAGGTTTCGTCGGATGGGTTCGTGGTCGGCAATCCATCGACGAGGATTTCATTTGTTGTCCGGCGGCCGCCGGCAAAGCTGAAGCCATTGATATTGGTGTAGCTGTTTCCGTTGGTCGTAACGCCGGGCAACAGTTTCGCCAGCAGGAAGGGGGAGCGTCCACGGCTGTTGGTCGCGAGTTCGGGCAGTTCCACGAGCTGCTCGGAGTCGACGACGTGGCCAATTTCCGGGGAGACTAAGTTCACCTGATCGGTGGTGGCCGTCACCTGAACGGATTCCGTGGTCTGTCCGATTTCGAGTGCGAGATCCAGACGGCGCTGCTGATCGAGCTGCAACTGAATGCCGCTCACCATATGGGCTTTGAATCCGTCTTTTTGAAACTCCACTTTCCAGGAGCCAGGCTTCAGGTAGGAGACGTTATAGTCGCCGGACTCGTTTGTCGTGGTCCTGATCGCGGTGTTTGTCGATTCCTCGGTGACGGTGATTTGGGCGCCGGAGATCGGCAGGCCGGTTGGGTCGGTCACTCTGCCGCCGATCGAGCCCGTATAACTTTGCGCGAAGATGGTGCCCACCAGCAGCGTGGAAAGCATTACAAGTCTGGAATTCATCGAGAAGTTTCCCCTGAGTCAGATCGGTGAGTCCGCGGACGCGGAGCACGATCAAGCAGCCAGGTTAACAACGG
>CAZPZE010000739.1:0-4148 GCA_964590625.1 uncultured Solibacteraceae bacterium | reverse complement strand
GTCGGAGGAAGAACTGCCGGCACGTCCAGTTCCTGGGCGGAGGGCGGCAGTCCCTGCGCGTGCACGAAGAAGCTTGCCGCTGCCAGAACAACCAGCGTCCCTCCCGAGTAAGCGGCGAGCCGCCAGATATTGCGCGTAAGTTGATGCATAGTTTCTGTCCTCTGCTTTCGCTGACTACTTGCCCTTCGCCGCCGGTTTAGCGGCCGGTACCGGAATCGGTTTCGCGGATACCGGTGTTCCCGGCTTGACGAGCGCCGCCTCGGCCTGCTGTTTGAGCGCCGGGCTGAACGCGCGCTCTACGAAAGCCGTGCGGTCTTCATCCCATGGATCGCAACCGACCGCCTGCTGCGGCTCATATTTGGCTGGCATGCGTGTGTAACGAAATTCGTACGTGTGCGGGATCTTGAATACTTTTGGATCGGTCCATGTGAACGTGACCGAGAGAATGGAGCCGTTCTTGAGCAGCTTGTATTGCTCCACAAGATGCGACTTCTCGGTGCGGTATCCGCCGCCGGGAATCAGCATTCTGCCGTTCTTCGCATGAAAGCCGATTGTGTCGACAATGAACGTGTCGCCTTCCCAGTGGCCGATGGAATCGCCCACCGACGTCGGATCAAAAATATCCGGATTGATATGCTGCGTCCGGCTGGTGTAGATGTGGCGCGGCGACGAGTTGGCTTCCGGCGTCATCAGCACTTCCCACCGCCCCTGCTGGATATCGAGCGGCCGGCCGTTATCCATCATGGCCGGCATGCCGAGAGGCCGGCACCAGCGCATCGAAATCAGATCTTCGTTGGTAACCTTATCCACCATGGCTTTCGTGACGGTCGGCAGGAGAACTGCGGGTGGAACGCTGCGGCCATCGGGCCCCAGTTCCCAGTAGCCCGAGATGTCGTGCAATCCGTAGGGAGGCGCGGCGGGCACGGCCATTCCGCCTCCTCTTCCCTGCGAAAAGAGCAGAGCCGAAGCGGCCAGACCGAGCGCCACCGCGGCAGCCCATCGTATCGTTTGCGTTTGTTTTTTCATGTTTTTACGTTCGTCTCTTTTCATGCGGAAATCACTGCTGTTGCGGCGGTACGATCGACTGACCTTCCAGAGGATCAGTCGCATCGCAGAATTCGTCCAGAGCGTAAGAACCAGCCATCATTCGGTCAAAAGTGAATTCGTAAACGTGAGGCTTTTCGTAGATGCGCGGATCGTTGTATTCGAAGCGGAGAGTCAGATGTTTTCCGTCCGCGGAAGGAATGAACTTCTCGATGAAATGCGTATCCGCGAGGCGATAGCCACCTGCAGTCACGGGCCCGGGCGTCGCATCTGTAATCTCTACGACGAGCGTTCCGTCCGGCTCGAAATGACCGACGGAATAACCGGAAACCGTCGGCGGTCGTACCGATGCGTCGGGCAGTGCGCGGCCATCCAGATAGACACGGCGTGAAGCGCCACGTTCCTGCATCATCAGCGCCTCGTCTTTCCCAAGGACCATATGAAAGCCCTCGGAATCGTACTCGAGGCCGCCCTGTACTGCGCCGTTATATCCGCAGGTCTGGGTGCGGACAACGTATGGCTGACCGGCAGCGTGCGGCGCGGTATCGTTCTCCTGCTGGCCGCCACGGCCGGGACCCCGCGCTCCTGGCGGACCACCCTGCCCGCCTCGTCCTCCCCGGCCGGCTCGCGCCAGAGCCGCATACTCGGGCTTCAGGGCCGCCTGTGTGTATCCGCTCAACAGACCGCCATAACTGCCAGACCCGTGCGTGTCGGTGCGATTCCAGTCACCTTCCACAGTCGGGGGGAGAACGGCGGGAACGTTCAGTTCCGATACTGCGGGCGGCAGCTGGGCGTGTACCGGAGTCGCGAAAACAGTGGCGGCCAGAAGCGTGGTACCCAAAATGTGGCTGAATCGAATGAACATGGTTCGAATCTCCCTTCTTCAGCTATTCAGCGCATCGGCCATGTACTGCATGCACTTCTTTGTTTCTTCGACAGGCGTGCCATCGTTCGGACCGCGATATTCGCGCTCGATGATGGCGTAGATCGGATACTTTCCGTCGCGAATTGTGCGAAGGCATTCTTTGATAGGCGTGTCTCCGGTACCCCAGGCCACGTTCGGACCGTGGTCCTTCTTTCGATCTTTCACGTGGATGTGCGTAATGCGCGCATGGTATTCCCGGATGAACGCCACAGCGTCCTGATTTCCTGCGGTGAAATGGCCGATATCGAGATTGATCATGAAGTTCGGCGACATATCCATCAGCTTCACCAGGCTCGCGGTCGAGGCAACTTCATTCGGGTCTTCGTACTTGTCGTGCGTGTGGAAGGCCGGCTTCAACTTGTACTTCTCGGCGTATGGAATCATGCGGCTGGCCGTCGATACCCGCGTCTGATTCGTGCAGAAGATTGAGACGCCCATGGCATTCATCTGCCGGAAGAGAGCATCGATCTCTTCATCCGTGCAGTCTTCGGCGATTGTATTCACGGCCGAAAACCAGTTCAGTCCGGATGCGTCAAACTTCTTCCGGGCCTCGCGAAAAGGCTCCAGAGGCGCGGCGAGAATCCACTTGCGTACTTCTTCGCGCGACTGGCGGTAATTATCGGTCAGCGCCGCCGGGGGCTGTCCAATCACGCCATCAAGCAGGCGAGGCTTGCCCTGAGCAGGCCCCGCCCATTCGATGTTGGCTGCGCCGACCGCGAGACACTGTTCGATCAGCACATCCTCCGGGTCGCGTCCCTGAGGAAGAGGCGCAGGTTGCGCTTGGGGCGTTTGCACCCCGCGTCCCCTTCCCGAAGCGCCGCGACCACCGAAACCACCTCCGGCGCCCAGGGAGCCGGAAATCAGACCCAGCTTCACACCTCGTACGGTGGACTCAATTGGAGCCGCGGCCCCGCAGACCGCCGGCAAATTCAGAGCGGCGGCGGCCGCAGTCAGCGAAACTCCGAATTCTCTTCTCGATTGCATTCCATTACCCCCATCAGCCCTGCGATTCGAGCATCGATCGCATAATTCCGATCTGTTTCTTCGTTTCTTCCAGCGACGTGCCTGAGCCGCGGAAATCACGCTCCAGAATGAACGCGACCGGCAAGTTCCTGTCGCGGGCCATGAGCAGCATGTCCCTGATGTGAAGAGCGCCTTCGCCGATTTCGACCGACGTATTGTCTGCCTTGTGATCCTTCACGTGTAAGTGGGTGATTCGGTCATGATGAGCCTGGAAATACGCCCACGGATCGTTACCGCCGCGCGCGAAATGCCCGATGTCCAGATTGATCATGAACAGCGGCGACATATTCATCAGGTTCTGCAGACTTTGCGGTGAAGAGACTTCATTCGGGTCCTGTGCCATCGCGTGCGTGTGGAATGCAGGACGGATGTTGTACTTCTCCGCGTACGGCTTCATGCGCGGCCCGGCCGAAACACGCGTCTGGTTCGTGCAGAAGACACTCACCTTCAGCGCCTGCATCTGCCGAAACACGGCATCGATCTCGGGTTCAGTGAAATCGTCGCCGATCGTCATCACCCACGAGAACAGGTTCAGGCCGGCATCGTCGAACTTTTTCCGGATTGCGGCGAAGAACTCCGGCGGCGTATCGAGACGCCACTGGCGAAGTGCTTCGCGCGTTCGGGTATATTCAGGCGTGACATTCGCCGGCGCCTGCCCGCCGATGCCTCCGCCGGTAACTCGCGGCTCATAGAGACTGTTCACCAGCTCGACGTTTCCGACATTGGCGGCGAGGCACTGTTCGATCACCAGATCCGTGACGTCTTTACCCTCCGGGATTTGATTAAAGGGGCCGAGGGATCCCGTGATGGCGCCGAGGCGCACGCCGCGAACCGTGAGGTCGACCTTCTGGGCAAGCGCGGAGGCTCCGCCCGCCGCCAGCAACGCCATCGTTTGTCCGAACTGTCTTCTCGTCTGCATCAAATCCTCTCTTAGAAGGGTTGCCGGAGAACCGGAAACCCCCATTTCGTGAACCACCGGTCAGAACTCCACTCTCGCGGAGAAGGCCAGTATCCCCGCCGGACGCGCGGCCGTCGGGAATCCGAAGGACGCTGTCGTGTTCGCACCCGCCGCGTTGAATGCCGCGCTCGTTCCCCAAGTGGAAAACTGCGTATGGTTGAACGCGTTGTATGCCTGCGCGGCCACCTTGATGACCCG
>CAZPZE010000738.1:0-3870 GCA_964590625.1 uncultured Solibacteraceae bacterium | reverse complement strand
TACAACTTCCGGCAACTGGGTACGGCCGGTACTCCGGCAATTGAAATCATCGGCGTGCGACCGCAACATGATGGCATGTACCTGCGTGTTTTCGTCCTTGTCATTGTGCCGGCTCTTCTGTGGACATCGCGGCGGATCATGATTCACCGCCAGAATCAACAGCGTCTGCGCGTGATGCGGCTGCATCTGGAAAGGCTCGAGTCGGGACAGGACTGAAGCGAGACCCGGCTCTCCGTTCCGGCCCCGCTAAAATCGGAAGATAATGCTGATCCGGGACCGGCTTGCCTCCGGGAAGCCCTCGATATCCTTTGAGTTCTTTCCCCCGAAATCCGATGAAGCCGCCGCGCAGCTGGAGCGGACGATCACCGAGCTCGGCGCGCTTGAACCAGCGTTCGTGTCTGTGACCTACGGAGCGGGCGGATCGACGCGCGAGAAGACGCTCGAGATCGTGTCAAGGATCCGCCGGCAGGCAGGCATTGAAGCGATGGCGCATCTCACGTGCGTGGGCGCGACCCGCGATGAGATTGGCGGCGTCATCGGTCGGCTGACCGATGCGGGTGTGACCAACATTCTGGCGCTGCGCGGCGATCCGCCGAAGGGCGAGACGAGGTTCCGGCCAGTCGAAAACGGCTTCGGCTATGCGAATGAACTGGTGAGCTTCATCCGCAACCGGCACGGCTCGTCGGTGTCGGTGGGCGCGGCGGCTTATCCGGAGACGCATGTGGAATGCGTGGATGCAGCCACCGATCTCGCGAATCTGAAGCGGAAAGTGGATTCGGGCGTGGATTTTCTGATCACCCAGCTTTTTTTCGACAATCGCCGTTACTGGGATTTCTGCAGCCGTGCACGCGTGGCGGGGATTCGGGTCCCGATCATTCCGGGCATCATGCCGCTGACGAGCGCGGGGCAGGCGGAGCGGTTCGGGGCGTCGCTGCCCGATGGGATGGCGGGGGAGATTGAGCGCCGGCGTCACGATCCGGCGGCGATCGCACAGCTTGGGGTGGCGCACGCGACGGCGCAGTCGATTGATCTGCTGCGCGGCGGGGCGCCGGGGATTCATTTTTATACGCTGAACCGGAGCACGGCGACGAAGGATGTGTTTACCGAGCTGCGCGTGGCGGGCCTGGCCTGACCGGGGTACGTTATACTGGTAAAGTTGTGATCGGAACTCTTCTTGTCATCCTTCACGTGATCGTGTGCCTGTTTCTGACGATCGTTGTGCTGCTGCAGAGCGGCAAGGCGGCGGATCTTGCGGGCGCGTTCGGCGGAATGGGCTCTCAGACCGCTTTTGGCCCGCGGGGCTCGGCGACACTGCTTTCGAAGGCGACGACGGTAGCGGCGATTGTTTTCATGCTGACGTCGGTTTCGCTCTCGATTGTGGCGACGCGCAGCGCCGGTGTTTCGAAGACCCCGGTTCTGGAGCGTCATGGCTCGCGGCCCGCACCGGCCGCCCCGGCAACACCTCAGCCGGCGCAGCAGCAGAAGAAGTAGTTCGGAAATCGCCCCAGCATTGCGGAGGTGGCGGAATTGGCAGACGCACTAGCTTGAGGTGCTAGCGGGAGCAATCTCGTGGGGGTTCAAGTCCCCCTCTCCGCACCACATTTTAAAAGACTTACCTATCACTAGCTGGACCTTATTCAGCTAGTGATTTTCATTTTGGACCTTATGGACACGCCAGACCGCTTGGGACCGGCTTCTGTTTTTGGTATGCATGTTCGAAAAACAGAGTGCCTCCCACCCGCGACAGTGTCCAGCTGGCGTGATTCGGATCAGCCACACCAGCTAAAAAAGCTGGTACGTGTGCGCTGAACCATGTCGCGACTTGAGGCCAATCTGGTGCGAGACTCTTGTCAGAATAGTTCCACTTTGGAAGGATATTGACAGGGCGAAGCCCGCGAGCACTTGCGATCAACGTCGGGACTTGTAGACAACCCCCGACGTTATGTAAAATCAGGTAGTGCCTGTCGTCGAACCTATAGCCAGAATCGCGGAACTCGCCAAGGCGTCCGGGGTTCTTCGGCCGCGAGACCTCAGCGCCCACGGAATCGCCCGACAATATCTTCGGCTCGCCGAACAGCAGGGTCTCATCATCCGGTCAGGCCGGGGCCTCTATATGCCGGCGGATTCCCCTATATCGGAATTCCACACCTTCGTTGAAGCAGCAAAGCGAGCACCACGTGGGGTAATTTGTCTGCTCTCGGCTCTCCGGTTCCACGACATTGGAACTCAGAGCCCGTTTGAAATCTGGATGGCAATCGGCGAAAAAGACCGCAGGCCAGTCTCGGAAAGTCCCCGCCTGCGTATCTTTCGATTCTCAAAGCAATCGCTGGATTTCGGCCAAACGACCCACAATATCGAAGGGGTCCCGCTCCGGGTCTTTTCCGTAGCGAAGACCGTTGCCGACTGCTTTAAGTATAGGAACAAAATCGGACTTGATGTCGCACTCGAAGCTCTGCGCGAATCCATCAGGAGCCGCAAGGCTACCGTGGACGATCTGTGGCAAGCCGCCAAAATCTGCCGTGTCGCAAACGTGATGAAGCCATACATGGAGGCTCTTCTTTGAAGCCCACCAACGCACGGAACGGCGCCGCGTCTGTCCGCCAGCGATTGCTCAACATAGCGGCTGCCAGAGGTGAAGATTTTGGCCTCGTGCTGATCCGCTATGCCCTGGAGCGTTTGCTATACCGTCTCAGCCACTCAGATTTTCGCGATCAATTCGTCCTTAAGGGAGCGATGCTTTTCCAGGTCTGGACTGACACGCCACATCGTCCGACCAGGGACCTCGATCTGCTGGGGCGCGGCGATCCTTCACTCGAACACTGCCAGGAAGTCTTCCGGGAAATCTGCCGCATTCCAGTCGAGGACGACGGTCTCATCTTCTCCGCCGACACCGTGAGCGTCGAGAAGATCAAAGAGGATCAGGACTATGAGGGCATCCGGGTCAAATTCCTCGCGCGGCTCGACAATGCCCGGATGCCTGTTCAGGTCGATGTCGGCTTTGGCGATGCAGTAATTCCAGGGTTGCTTGACTATCCGACGCTACTTCCCATGTCGGCGCCACGCATTCAGGCTTATCCGATGGAGACCGTCGTGGCGGAGAAGACGGAGGCCATAGTCCACCTGGGCATGCTCAACAGCCGCATGAAGGACTTCTACGACATCTGGTTTCTTGCGCGGACATTTTCGTTCGACCTCGGAATTCTCAGAGCCGCGCTTCAGGCTACGTTCGACCGCCGCAAGACCGAGTTGGAGTCCGACCGTTTGCAAACTCTTCTCGCCGAACTCTCAGTCGACGGCGCGAAGCGAACGCAATGGCGAGCGTTCCTCCGAAAAAGCAGTCTTGCCGCGCCAGACGACTTTGCCATCGTGAACGACACTATACGGGATTTCCTCATGACCCCAGCCAGTGTCGGGCGTGAAAGAGCAGGTACCTGGCCAGCCGGTGGACCGTGGCAACGCCGAGAAGAGCCGGGGCCACAACCGACGGCATAAGGGTGCGTGGTGGAAGACTTCGAAACGCTTTCGGAGAAACTAGCGCGCGTTACGAACGAGTGCGAGCGACTGCGTGAGGAGAACTCGCGATTGCGAGAACTCCTGAATCGACAGACGCCGCGCTCGATGAAGTCTCTTGTCGCGGCCGAGCAAGGCCGCCCGAAGCCCACTCAGGCTTCCCCGGAAGCAATACCCATCCGTACCGAACCCGCTGCGCCCGAGCTATCGGTAGCCGCCGCTCGTCGGCCACTGCTCGCTGAATCGCCTCAGCAATCAGTTCCCAAGGATCGTTCACGAATATTCGTTGTTGAAGGGTAAGAGCGGTCCCCGTTTGCGCGATATATTGCGCCCGAATAGCGTCGCTCACGCCCAATCTTG
>CAZPZE010000737.1:0-3582 GCA_964590625.1 uncultured Solibacteraceae bacterium | reverse complement strand
GCTCCGCGATCCGCGGACGCTCCTTCACGATAAAGTCGGCCCAGGGGCTCGTGAACGCAAGGTCGCGCACGTTAAAGCACTCGACTTCCACACGCGCGAGGAACGTCAGGACCCGGTATTCGCCAGGCTCCAGAATTTCCGCAAATCGCTTGTTACGGGTCACCAGAACCCGCTCGTTGTCACCGACAAGAATACGCTTATACATGGCTTTTACCTCCTGATTTCTTTTCTTTTTAGTTTGGTTGTGGAAAGCGATCCGAACCGCTCCACGGCGAACAACGCGGACCCGGCCCAACAGCTCCGCCGTACCGGCGCGCTCTGACTTCGTCGCGGCGGTTTAACGGAGCATTTTCAGGAAAGGTGCTGGCGTGAAAGCCGCTGCCCGGACACGATGTTCCGTGTCAAGGCGGGAGCAAAGCCCGGATCACTGACCGTTTGTTTGTGGCACGATTTGGAGTCGTGTGGATAGCGGGATTCGAACCCGCAACCTACAGATTATGAGTCTGTTGCTCTACCCGATGAGCTATATCCGATTGGAGGCGTGGAAACCAGTGATCGCCGGTATACGGTCACTCAGCGAGCCCGCACCAGTGAGGTATCCAGAACCCCAGCATTTGACGATCATTGGCATATGTTTTCTCCGCCTCAATCAGAATAACCCCACTATGTGGTGGTGGTCAATAGAAATCTTGTTCATTTTTCGCATTGGCACGGTTACTGCCCTTCGACGGTGCGACGATATGTCGATGTGGATCACGAATCCGGAGCCCAACGAACAGCCGTCGCGATTGCGCCGGTTTCTGCCCTGGGTCGGGTTGGTTGTGGCGGCCGCAGCGATCTACGATGGCGCAATTTTTTACTCGCGCTGGAGCGCCGATCGCGACGCCGAGCGCCAGCAAAAGGCGAAAGAAGCGCAGGATGCGCGCCGGTTCCTGCAGATAGTCGGTGGAAACGAAGTCAAAATCCTGACCTTTGCTGCCTATCCGCCCACGATTCGCGCCGGCCAGAGATCGAATCTTTGTTACGGCGTCAGCGGAGCGAAAACCGTTGAACTCGATCCCGCTGTCGAAGAGGTCTGGCCCGCGTTGACCCATTGCATGATGGTCTCGCCGCGCAAAACCACCGATTACAAACTGACGGCCGATGACGGCGCCGGTCACTCGGTTTCGCAGAGCGTCACAGTCCAGGTGAAACACTGACGGTGGCCTCCGCGAAGCATGCCGACAATTAGTCCGCCGCGCCCGCCATCTTGCGCAGCCGGTCATTCGCGAAATACTGCGCGTGTCCTTCTTCAATGGCCCGCAGGATCAGGTCCGCGACAAATTCGGGCGTATCGCCAGTCGCGTATTGCGAAGGCGGTCCGCCGCCGGCTGGGCTTCCCATCCTGTTCTTCCCGAAATTAGTCGCTGTGATGAACGGATAGACCTCACTCACGACGATGTGATCCTTTTCGAGCTCAGCCCGTGCCGTGAGGCTGAATCCCATCAGCGCACGCTTCGAGGACGAATACACGCTGTATTGCGGGATGGTCATGAACGCAGTGCCTGAATTGATGTTCACGATGGCCCCGCCGCCCTGCACGCGCATCAGCGGAATCACCGCCTGCATCGCAACAATGGGCCCCAGTACGTTCAGGTGAAAGATTTCGTCGAAGAGTGCCGGATCGATCTCCTCCACCGCGGCCGCGTAGCTCCGCCCCGCGTTGTTGATGAGGCAATCCACGCGGCCATAGTGCTGGTGCACGGCGCTGATTGCGTGTCGCACACCGTCGAACTGCGTCACGTCGGCTGTGACCGCCAGGCTGCCCGGAAGCTTCCGCGCCAGTTCCTCGATCGCATCCGTGGTGCGAGCGAGCAGAGCGACTCTCGCGCCGCGTTCCGCAAGAGCAGTGGCGGTGGAAAGCCCGATTCCCGATGACGCGCCCGTCACAATGAAAACGTGATCTTTGATCTGCATTGTTCCTACCCTCATTAGAGCGCAGGCGACGGGCATGCGCGAATGCGCTACATCGGCCGTCTGTGCAGGACCATCCAGTTCATTCCGAAGCGGTCCCGCAGCTGGCCGAAGCGAGTTGCGAAGAAAGTCCCCTGAAGCGGCATGAAGACCTGTCCGCCGTCGGAAAGCGCCGCGAAAATCCGCTCCGCTTCCGCGTCGCTGTCGACATTGAGCGTCAGATAAGCACTTCGCATGGGCTCTGCGTTCGGAATATCGGCGCCTGAGAGTTCCGCGCCACCGATCGTAATGGTGGCGTGCAGCACCATATCCTTCCACTCCGGTTTCATCCTGCTCTGATCCGGTGCCTGGGCGTGCGTCATCATCATGCCGGTCTTCCCGCCCAGATGCTGCTCGTAGTAGCGGAACGCCTCGGCGCAGTTGCCGGCGAAATTCACGTATGTGTTCAGTCTCATCCCTTGTTTGCCTCCGCGAGAAGATCTTCCATTGAATACAGCGGGCGAATCTCGATATCCGAAACTCCCGGCATCGGATTTGGGCAGCGCTTCACCCACTCAATTGCCTCATCGAGCGATTCCACTTCCCAGAGCCAGTAGCCCGCTGCAAGCTCGGAAGTGTTCTCGAAGGGTCCACGGCGCACAGTGCGGTCTTTCCCGGAGAAAGTGACCCGAGCCCCCTGCGACGTGGGTTTCAGCCCACCAAGGTCTTTCATCACTCCCGCCGTGGTGAGTTCCTCATTGAACCGGCCCATGTCTTCCAGCAACTGAGCGGTCGGCATCACGCCCGTTTCCGACGCTTGTGTCGCCTTCACGAGTACCATGACTTTCATCGTCGTGTGTCCTTTTATGAGTGGAACAGAACCTTTTCGAGCCGCGGATTCCGCATCACCAGCGAAGCCCACACGATGACGCCGAATATTGCCGGAAAAAGAATATTGAACAGCGGCCCGCTGGTGCGAACGCTGCTCGCGACAGCGCCGCCCAGATAGCCGGTCAGCAGAATCGCGCCGAAAATCGCGGTCCGCGGCATCGCGTAAAGCAAAGTAGAGATCAGCAGCGCGACACCGATCCCGACGATTTTCGATTCCGGATAGCCCAGCTGAATTGTGGCCTGAACCACAAAAGGCGGCCTGAGGAGTTTCATTACACCGTCCATCGCCAAAAAGAGGATCGCGAGTGTACTCAGCGCGCGACCCGCCCAGAGACGCGACTTGCTCGAAATGTGGATGTTGGAAACTGCGGTTGCGGTCATTGTCCGTTCTCCTTACGATTCTTTGACCGATCCCGAAGCCGAAAATCATCGGCCGTCGGAAATTTTTTATTCAGGAAATTTCATTGGGAAATCAAACCGCCGGAACAGGTTGTCCGCGTCGAGAAAAGAAGTCACGCCGGAAATCCGGTCCCCTGCGAGATCGAGGACAATCAGAGCCCAGGGCGAGCGGCCGCCGCTCGGGTCCCGCCGGTACTGCGCGAATGCCGGAGCGCCGCAGGCGCCAGTCGCAATCAACCGCGATCCCTCGCACGCGGCTCCCGGTCCCCGCATCCACGTTCGAATGTCGTCGTGCCCCTGCAGCCAGAGCGAATACGGCGGCATGCAGATGGTGGCATCCTGACGCATCAGCGCAGTGAG
>CAZPZE010000736.1:0-10512 GCA_964590625.1 uncultured Solibacteraceae bacterium | reverse complement strand
TCCGCCAATGATGACAAGCTCGGCTGGTTGTACCAGAACCATCGGAGGTCCCTTTTCCATGAGGAAGCCGCCGAGAATGGCGCCGAACACAACCAGAATGCCGATAATTGCAAACATGTCATACACGTAATCGTCTGCCGGTACAACGAATTCGACTGAAAATTACGTTGGAGAGGGATAAGAAAAACTCTGTTGTCTTCCGTCAGTATGGACCACCGGCGCTGCCGACACGTACTATTTGGGTATGTGCCCGAAATGTGGATCCGAACATCTGAGAATTCGAAACCTCGAGGGGTTCGAACGTCTCATGGTGTGGTTCACCGGACTCCGCAAATACCGTTGCTGTGACTGTGACTGGAGCTACCGCGCCGTCGATCGCCGGCGCGCCCCGCGTCCTGCCCCCACGCGCGTGCGGAAAATCGAGCCTTCTTCCGTTTATAATCCCCGGCCCCACGCGTAAGCAGCTTCGTCAACCCCGCCTTCGCGCTCCCGCGCCCGTTTTTGTTTTCCTTCGATATATACGCGGCTATAACTCGCGGCGAGCATTCGGTACACATCGCCGGACGCTCTCAAAAAATTTACCACCGATAGCGCAAAACCGTTAGAAATTCGCGCTGCCCGCGTCGAGGAGGCTGTCGTAAGGAATACAACACAACTTATGCAGCCGACCAACCGTCTTATCCGTGTTTACACAGACCGCGAACTCCTGGCGTGGGCGCTCCCGTCCATTGCCGGGCAGGCGTTCCACTACGATCTGATCCGGACCGACATGGGCGCTGAACCCACACCCGCGCCGGGCGCCGAGGTGCCCTCCGCTCTCATCGTCGATTGCCGCGCCGGAGTTTTCGAACTCATTCGGAAGCTCTCCGTTACTTACTGGCGTGTGCCGATCGTGGTGTGGCAGCGCACGCGCGCCAACGAGCCCTCGCTGAATGCGCTCGACTGGGGCGCCGCCGGCGTGCTGCACGACAGTTCTTCCTCGCAGGACGTGATCGCCTGCCTCGAATCGGTGACGAAGGGCTGCGCCTGGATTCCCGATTCCGTCGCTCAGGCCGCTTCGCGCTCCCGCCGCTGCCATCTCTCGCGCCGCGAAGGCCAGCTGCTGAGCCTGGTGGTGCAGGGGCTGCGCAATAAGGAGATCGCCCACGCGCTGCGCATCACCGAAGGCACCGTGAAGGTCTACTTCTCGCGCCTGTTCCAGAAGCTCGGCGTTTCGGACCGCTACGAACTCGCGCTGCTCGGCCTGCGCCACTGCGTGCCGGACGCCATTCTGCCGAACCGCGAAACCAGCCGGCCGACCGACTACGAGCCGCTGAACTCCATCTACGTGAACCGCACGCTCGGGTTCGAATCGACCTTCGCGGCCAATAATCACGTCCCGACCAACATCCCGCGGATGTAAGAGGCTATGATCTCGCTCCGCAGGCAGATCGACGAAAATACCCAGCAATTGCTGGATGCGACGTCGAAGGCGTATCATGCCGCTCTCACGTCGATGGGAGTCAACGCCGAGCGCGCGCTGCCCGGCGTTGAGTTTCCGCTTGCCGCGAATCTCGCGGTGCTGCGATCCAGGCTCCAGACGGATGTGGGGCCGGAGACTGTGGCGCAGGCGCAGGCATCCGTCGATGGCGAACTCAGCCAGTGGTCGGAGAGCGTGGAGCGCCACCTGAAGGAAAAAGCCAACGAGTTTCGCGAAATGATGCTCGTGATGGCGAACACCGCGCAGAACCTGGGGGCGCGGGACAAGCGCTACACCGGCCGTTTCCGGGAGATCACGGCGCGGCTCAACGAAATCGGCAATCTGAGCGACATCTCGGCGATGCGCCGGTCGCTGATTACAAGTGCCGCCGAGCTGGAAGCCGACGTCCGGAACATGGAGGTCGATGGTCAGAAGACCATCGCCAGCCTCGAAGCTACGTTGGAGGGCTACAAGAAGCAGCTCGCGGAAACCGAGCGCAAGGCTTCACTCGATGCGCTGACCGGCCTGATGAACCGGCGCGGCATTGAACTGGCGATGTCCAGGCGGGCCGCGGAGAAAATTCCCTTCTGCATTGTCATTCTGGACCTGAATGGCTTCAAACAGGTCAATGATACATACGGCCATCTGGCTGGCGACGATCTTCTGAAGGAATTTTCCGCCGAGCTGCAGGCGCACTTCCGCTCCGGCGACATCATCGGTCGCTGGGGCGGCGACGAATTCATCATCGTCACCAATGGCGACCTGAACGATGCCCGCAACTGTGTGGAGCGCGTGCGGAAATGGGCGTTCGGCGTCTATAAGGTCAAGACTCCGAGCGGGAGTTTTCAGGTGCAGGTGTCGGCTTCGGTTGGAGTCGCGGCCTGGGATCTGCGGGAAGATATTCCGAATCTGATCAGCCGGGCGGATGAAGCGATGTACAACGAAAAACCGCTTCGGGCGGCCGCGCGGTGAGTTCTAGTACTGCCGTACCGCCGAAAGATTCGAATTTCGATTAAGGCATCCGATAAAAGGAAGCGTAAGGAGTTCCGGCGCTTTCCTGTATATGTTTCCCATCGGCCCTCTTCCCTCCGCCCCAGGCTTGTCATCGACGAGCACACGGGGAAACTCGCGCACGTCCGCGGGCGGCGCGAAACGCTCACAAAGCAGTGATGAAGTTGCACTTTCGCAAACTGCCGCGGGTGTCCCGCAGGATCGCTCCGAGCTGATTGCCGCGCTCCGCGAGGTGGTTTCGTCGCCGGACTACTTGCCGCCGTCGCTTCCGATCAGCCAGAAATTGGTGGAAGGCGCGCTGTCCAGATCGAGCTGACCGCCGAGCGGGCCGCCCAACACGTCGATTGGGATCGGTGCGATTTTGCTTTTGTCGAGCGCCTGCCTGAGCGGGCTCGATGCCGGAAGTTTTTCGAGAATCTTCCTCACGTAGTTGATAGTTTCGGGAATTGCGGGTATGCCCATGGCGGCGTCCACGCGTCCCGCGCCGGCGTTATAGGCGCTCAGTGTGAGCGGCAGATCGCCGTCATAGCGGTCAAGCAACTGCCGCAGCAGCCGCGCTCCGCCCAAAACGTTGTCGGCCGGATCGAATACATTCTTCACGCCGAGATCGGCAGCGGTTCCGGGCTCGAGCTGCATGAGGCCGGCGGCGCCTTTCGGAGAAACGGCGCAGGGACGGAAGGCGGATTCCTGCTGCATGACGCCTCGAATCAGCTCCGGAGCGACGGACGAGGTTCTCGACGCGGAATCGATGAGGGAATCGACGGTTTCGGCGGGCAGCGAATCGCAGCCGCCGGGCACGTGGACAGGCTGCGGCCGCAGCCAGGCAGGCGGCTGGAAGAAATCGGCCGCGAGCGAGGCGTCGCGCTGTTTCGTGAGGGCGCGCCGCTGGATGGCGAGCGAATCCGCCATTGATTCGACCGAACGGCGCTGGCGCTGGACGCTCAGCGCTTCCGCTACCGATGCCGCCATCGCCTCCACGGAGCGCTGCTGCTTCTGCAGGCTTTGCGCCATGCGCGCGCGGATCTCCTCCGGAGATGGCGTGGCCGCCGGGGCGGCGTAGAGATGGACGCCCGCCAGCGCCGTGATAACGAAGGCGAGTGTCAGGGGCAGGGGCCGGGTCATGGCCGTGAAACCTCCAAATTGTTAGAAATTAATCGATCCGCGCCGATGTGGGAATTGTCGCGAGGGATCGCGTACATCGTCCGAATGTCACCAGAGAGGCAAGTTATGCAAGTATCTTCACCCAGCCAAACGCCTTTAATCGGCTCGCTGGGAGTTCCAGCCGCGTCGTCGCCGGCGTCCAATGAGCGCAATGCTCTTGAAGCCGCGAGAAAGCTGAACAGTCTCGAAATTACCGGCCGCGAATACTCGGTGGTCCGGGATCCGCAGAGCCAGAAGTTCGTCGTGGTGGTTCTGGACGAAAGGACCGGAACGGTTCTCGACCAGTTCCCGCCGGAAGAAATCCTGAAGATGCTGGCGCAGCTCGCGGCCTTCAATCCGAATGCCGCCAAAGCGACTGCGGGAGAAACGCTCGCATGAACTGGAAGCAGGCTTACCTCGAAACGAGAATTCTCTCGGCCGATCCGGTCGAGCTGGTCAACATCCTCTATGAGTACGCGACGATGAACGTGCAGGCTGCGCGGGAGCACCTGGCAAAGCGCGATGTGGCAGCCCGTGCTCAGGCGGTGACCAAGGCGATCGCCATCATTGGTGAGCTCGAAAGCTCGCTCGATCACCAGCAGGGCGGAGAGATCGCGATGAATCTCGGTAAGCTCTACCGCTACATGCGGGACCGTCTGACTCACGCCAACATCATGCAGGCCGATGAGCCGATGGCCGAAGTGGAAGCGCTGCTTAAGACGCTCGGTGAGGGATGGAAGGGTATTGCACAGGCTGCTCCGGTGGCCCCGCAGATTTCGACGAATCACTTCGCGGGCGCCGCTGAGTCGTGGTCGAACACCACGGTTTCCGGATGGACGGCGCCGCCTGTTGCGGAGGCGGTGGCGGGATATACCAGCCAGAGCTGGAGCGCCTGAGGACGTTCGGGAGGGCACAGCGGTCACTTCTGCTGCTCGAGCCCTTTGACAACCATGGAGGCGAGGCCGAGACCTCCCTTCGCGGAGAGAGCCTGCGCGAAGGTTTCCTGCGCGTATTCCATCGCCGACGAACTGGATTGATCGTCGCCGGTGCCGAGCCAGCCGCCTTCGGCTTCGCTCATGGACTTCATCATCTGACCAATGAAAAGCGCCTCGAATTGCTTCGCGGCGTCTTTTACTTTCTTCGGATCGTCTTTCGGTGCGACTTTGACGTTGCTGTCAGGAGCGGCAACGGATGTCAGCTTCGCAAGATGCATAACGGCCTCCGTCAGATGACGTCGAGCTCGGCTTCGAGCGCGCCGTCGGTTTTGAGATTCTGCAGAATCGAGATGATGTCGCGCGGGCTGGAGCCGATGGAATTGAGAGCCTGAACCAGCTCTTCCACGGTGGCGCCGTCTTTGAGCATCAGGTCTTTGGGGGAATCCTGCTGAACGCCGACGTCGACCTGCGCGGTTTGCTTGGTCTGACCCTGGCTCAGCGCGTTCGGCTGCGAAACCTGCTGCGTAGTCTGGATCTCCACCGTCAGGCTGCCCTGAATAATGGCGACAGGCGCGATGTGGACCTGCTTGCCCATGATGATGGTGCCGGTGCGCTCGTTGACGACGATGCGTCCTTTGATATCCGGCTCGATCGTCAGGCTTTCCACTTCGGCGATGAATTCGGTGGGCTGCGGCTGCCATTTTTCGGGCAGGTTCACGGTGACCAGGCCTGAGTTATCCGCATGAGCCGAATTTTCGAAGCGCTTGTTCACGGCGCTCGCGATGCGCGCGGCAGTCGCGAAGTCGGCCTGATCCAGCTGCAGATGAATCTGCTTGCTGAGAACGACGGCGGGCGCCGCTCGTTCCACGTTGGCGCCATTCGGTATGCGGCCGACCGTGGGATGATTGACTGCTTTCGAATTGCCCTGCCCGCCGGCGACGAATCCTCCAATGACCATGGGCCCCTGTGCGACCGCGTAGACCTGGCTGTCAGGACCTTTGAGCTCGGTCATCAGAAGCACGCCACCCTGCAGGCTAGGGGCATCGCCGATGGCGGAGACCGTGACATCGATATGCGCACCGGGCTGCGCGAAGGCAGGCAGGGTCGCAGTCACCATGACGGCGGCCACGTTCTTCACCTGGATAGCGATCGGATTGACCGTGAGTCCCATGCGAGCCAGCATGTTGGTGAGGCTCTGCGCCGAGAAGAGGGTCTGGACACGATCGCCCGTGCCCGCCAGACCGGCGACGACGCCGTATCCGATGAGCTGGTTGTCGCGAACGCCTTCGATGGAGACGAGCTCTTTCAGGCGCACCTGAGCGGCTCCGAAAACATCGAGCGAGCTGAGCGTCAGCAGAATGGCGGCGGTAGCAAGACGGTTCATGATTTCTGTTTAGAAGGGGAGAACACCGAGCAGAAGCCGGTAGAGGATGTTGGGACGGTGGGTCGCATCGTTGATGACGCCTTTTCCATCCACTTTGATTTCGAGCTGCGCGAGCTGATCGGAGGTGACGACGTTGCCCGGGCTCAGATCGACGGGACGGATGATGCCGCGAATCGTGACCTGCTGGCGCTCGGAATTGACCTCCACGTCTTTCGAGCCTTCGAGCACCATATAGCCGTTGGGGAGCACATGAGTCACGCGGGCGCTGAGCGTGGTGCTCAGGGCGCTGGTACGCGTGACGGCTCCACTGCCGTTGAGCTCGGTATCGCCATTCATGTTGGCGAGATTCGCCAGCGCGCTGGTGGCAGGTTTGATTCCGCCCAGCGCATTGACAGCAGCGGCGGCGGAAGATTTGCGCGAAGTCTGGGTAGCGCCGTTGACGACGGCGGATGCCTGTTCCTGCACCAGAATCGTGACCAGATCATTCACCTGCAGGGCGCGCGGGTCGCTGCCGAGGTTGGTCAGCCGGGAACTGGGAGTCCAGAGCGAGCCTGGCGACGGCTGCACCGGAGTGGTGGGCTGGTTACTGGTCGATTCCTGGATGTACTTATCGAGCGGCGACAGTTGGGGCACTTTCGCTTTCTTCTTCGCCGCGCCTACCGCATAGGGGATGAGCAGCAGACAGATGGCGATTCGCAGCAGCGTCTGGTTTTTCAACTCAATATCCTTCCCTTCGGGAGATTTCGATGGGAGCGTTTCCCACAGACACGCGGCCGGAGCCTGCGACCACCGCCTGGAACACTCTGCTGGTTTCGGGATTGCGGACGGAAACGCTATCGCCGACGTGGCCGCCGGATTCGGCATGTCCGCTGAAAGACAGATGCGCGCCGCCAAAGCGGACGTCCACCTGCACGGTGTCGCCGCGATTCACGTCATTCGGGCGGAGCAGATTCTCGCGCCGGATTTCCGCGCCGGCGGAAATGGAGCGGATCGGCGCCATTCCGGCGACCGATTCCGGTGTGAGATCGGCGAGGCCCATCTGCGGGAAGCGGTCCACGATTTCGAGATGAACCTGCTCGGGGCGGATGACAGTACCGGGACGCAGGGATTCGACCGCTACCAGGCGAGTGGAGGGAACCGTGACACGCACCTTCGCCCAGATGGGGAAGTGCTGGACGCCGCCATAAATTATGTTGCCGCGCCACATTTCACCGGAGGGCTGATCGGGCGTGGCGGGAACGCCGAGACCTTCGCGCGAAAATTCCATCACGCCCTTCGGAACATCACCACTGGTCGTTTCGAGAATTTCGATGTGGGCGTCCGCCATCGCAAGCGCCTTTTCATCGTGGCCTGTATGCGGGTGACGTCGAGCGGCTCCGTCGCAAAACGGAAGCAGACATCCTGGGCGTCGGCGAGCGGCAGAGAGAAGCGCGCCGCGATCGACTGCAGTTCCGAAGCTGAAAAAACACGCATGCTGCCGACGATTGGCGCAGGCGCAAGCGGCGTCGAATGCGGAATGCGCGCGAGCGACGGAACGGCCCGCGCCAGATCGCTGCCGACGATCTGATCGCCCGTGATCGTGACGCAAGTGGGCTGGGCGAGGAGCGCGCCGGGAATTGCGAGACAGAGGAGGATGCGAAGAGCGGTCATTATTGTTTGAGATTGTTGACCTGCTGATACATGTCATCGGCGGCCTTCACGACTTTCGAGTTCGCCTCATAGGCGCGCTGGGCAATGATCAGGTTGATGAATTCCTGGACAATGCTGACGTTGGACTGCTCGGTGTAGCCCTGGAGCAGCGAGCCGAGACCTTCCGGCCCGCCGGGGGTGCCGAGAATCGGAGCGCCAGTCGAATCGGTGGGCTGATAGAGATTGTGGCCCAGGCTGTTGAGTCCGGCCGGATTCTGGAAATTCGCGATCTGGATCTGGCCGGCTTTGGTGGCTACGCTTTGTCCGGGCTGCATGTAGCTCACGGTGCCGTCGGGCGCGATCGTGATCGACTGGGCGTTCGAGGGGATTGTGATCTGCGGATCGACGAAGTTGCCGTCCGACGTGACGAGGTTGCCGTCCCTGTCGAGCTGGAACGAGCCGTCGCGCGTGTAGGCGAGATCGCCCTGTGCGCGGCGCACCTGGAAGAAGCCGTTGCCCTGAATGACGATGTCGAGCGGATTGTCCGTCTGGGAAAAGTTGCCCTGCGTGAAGATGATTTCGTTCGACGACGAACGCGTACCCATGCCGAGCTGCAGGCCGGAGGGCACGGTTGTCTGCTGGCTGGCGGCCGCGCCGGGCTGCACCATGTTCTGGTAGAGCAGATCCTGGAACTGCGCGCGCCGCTCTTTGTAACCCGCGGTATTGGCGTTGGCGAGATTGTTGGCGATGTTATCGACGTTCAGCTGCTGGGCCGTCATGCCGCTTGCCGCGCTGTAGAGTGCTCGAATCATAGTTTTTCTTCTTTCTTTCCGGAGATTCCTCAGTTGCCCACGCGGGCGACTTCCGTGATCGATTTCGTATCCATGTCGCTCGAGATGCCGACTGCCTTTTGCAGCATTTCGAACTGCCGCATCACGCCTACAAGGCGCATGGCCGCGTAGGCCACTGGCACGTTGGAGCCTTCGAGTTTGCCCTGCTGGAGATCGGGACTCTTTACGCTGGTCGCCTGGTTTTTCGGATCGGTATTGTCGAAGCACGAGCCGCCGACTTTCTGCAGGGGGTCTGTGCTTTTGAAGTCGACAACGTCGATCTGGCCGATGGTGGAGCCGTCAGCCTGTACCTGGCCGTCTTTCGTGATGTTGATGGTCTTGCCGGCGGGGATGGTGATGGTTCCGCCGCTCGGCGTGCGCACGGCATAGCCGCTGTCAGTTGCGAGCTCGCCGCCCTGAAGGATCTTGAAATGTCCGGCGCGGGTGTAGAGCGTACCCTTGGGCCCGTTGACAGCGAAGAAGCCTTTGCCGGAGATCGCGACATCGAGCGGGGCGCCGGTGGACTCCATGACGCCGGGCGAAAAATCGGTCCACTGCTTTTCGATGACGGGGAGGGCAGCGCCGGAGCCGCCATCGACGCCATTCTGCGCGTCTTCGGAAGAGAAGGTGCCGTAGAACTCCCGGTCACTCTTAAATCCGACAGTGTTGGAGTTCGCGAGATTGTTCGCGAGCATGTCGAGCGAAGTCATGCGTGACTGCAGGCCGCTCGCTGCCGCGATTCCCAGGTTATCCATATCCGGGCCGGAAGAATGCAGGTGAGTGGCCAAAAAATAATTTTGAAAAAAATCTTAGAAAGTGTTGATCCTGCGTCCGAAGAGGGTGACAAAGAGGGAAGCCAGGTGTTGTCAAGGCTTTGACACCGCGCCGTGGTGTCAAAACGCTAACAGCGAATTCGCGCGCCTATCTTCGTGATAAATAACAGAAACGCCTTTGGCTTGACGCCTGCATTTTGCAGCGCCGGTGCTGCTCTCTCCTATTTGTCTTAACAGCATTACTCTACCCGGACAGGTTCCGGCGCCTCCCTCTTCTGGCGCCGGTCTGGCGGGATTCGCAGAGCAGCTTCAACTGGCGGCGCTGACGCCGCCTGACGCGCCGGATTCTCTCTCAAATCCCGGCGCGACGAATTCTCTACCTCTTAATACCGTTCCTTCTGTTCATCCTGATGACGCGGGTAATGCCGGCCCGGCGGCGCCGACGCAGCCTGGTCCTCTCACGATCGTCGCTTCGATCCCGCCTGCCGCTCCCATCGCTCTGCATTCGACCGCGCAGTGGAATACGCGCGGCGTTCTGTTTTCGTCGATGGTTTCGGATGGGGCGCCGCAGGCATCCGGCGAGGTGAAGGTTGCGCCCGAGGCTCCGGTGGCTCCTCTGGATGCTGCGCCGGCTGAGGCGGCGCCGGCTGTGAATGTGCGTGTTGCGAATGCGCCTGCCGCGAATGTGCCTGCTGCGAGTGTGCCGGTTGCGAATGTGCCGGTTAATAAAGATGTGAAGGCGCAGCAGAACGTTGCTTCCGCGCCCGCCGAAAAGGCTCCCGTCGAAACAGAAGCAGCTCAGACGATCGCTGCGCCGGCCCTGGCGCCTGCGCGGCAGGCTCGTCCGGAGCGTAAAGATAAGGCTCATTCGGACAAAAACGAATCGACGCGAGCGGACGCGGCCGATGATCAGCCGCAGCAGACTCCGGCAGCGGCTCAGCAGCCTCAGGCCCCGGCAGCGGCGCCGGTGATTACGGTCGCCGCGTTGCCGATCCACATGGTGCTCCCGATCTCGACGCCGCGGTTCTCCCATCCGCTGACGCCGCTGGGCAACCGGATTCCGGTTGCTACGTCGACTGCCGTGCAGACGCCGGCCCGGACCGAGACTCCGGCGGCGGCCGATCCTTTTCACAGCGATTCCGATCCGAAGGCGGCCGCGCTGCCTGCCGAGACCACCGCGCCGCTGATTGCGACGGCAGATCAGCTCGCATTCGCGGCGAAAGTGCAGCTCGCGAAGCCGCAGGCAATCACGCAGCGTGTTTCATCCACGCCGCTGCGGAACATCACCGAACCCACGGCCGCGCCGAAGGCGGCTGAGCCGGTCCATTCCGAGGCGCGTTCGCAGCAGCAT
>CAZPZE010000735.1:0-1718 GCA_964590625.1 uncultured Solibacteraceae bacterium | reverse complement strand
CAGCGAAAGCGCGATCTTCACCTCGATGTCCGGATCGATCGAGTTGTCCACCACGCCGACCAGTTGCTTCGTGATGATGTCCACATCTCCCAGCTTCCCGTTGGTCGTCGAGACGACTTCCCACTTCACCGCCGGAACGTTCTTCGGCACCCGGCCGTAAACCTCGCGGTCGAAATCTTCCACGATTTCCGGACGGCGCTTGTTCCACCAGTCCGCCGCCGTCGTGACCTTTTTGCCGTTCTTCAGCGTCAGCGGATCCGGCAGGTTCGGGAACGGATTCGCCTTCGATTCGTCATAGTTGGCGAAGTTGGGATCGCTCTTATCTCGCCCTGCTTTGCCGCGGCGCAGTTCGGTGATGTGGAGCATCTCCATCGTCCGCTGGTGGTCTTCCGCCTTGGTCATCCGGACCGGCGGCGTCGCATCAGCGCCTTTCGACTGGAACAGGAGACTGCCGGCAGGCAGCGCGATCAGCGCGGCGAGCACGACTCCGGCGGCACGGCGGGCGGAAATAGTTTGAGACATGAACATATACCTCAGCCGTCCATCATATACGAAACATCGCGCCGGCAGCATGGTATGCTCGCGTTGCCATGTCACCCACCCGCCGCAACGTCCTCCAGGCCGCGGGCGTCCTCCTGCTGCCGCAGATCAAAGCGCAGCAGTCCGCGGGCACCGCCGCGACGAAGCTCTCGCTCAACGCGCGGGATTTCGGCGCTACTGGTGATGGCACAACGCGAGACACCGCAGCGCTTCAACAGGCGCTGGACCGCTGCTGGGTTCTGGGTGGCGGCGAAGTGGTGGTTCCTGCCGGCAACTACTTCACGGGCGCAATCGCGCTCCGTTCCAGGGTCACGCTTCGACTGGAGAAAGACGCGACGCTCTCCGGCACGCCGGATTTCGCTGATTATCCGGTGAGGCAGGTTCGCTGGGAAGGGAAATGGATCCCCGGCCGCACCGCGCTCGTCTATGCGCTCGACGCCGAACACATCGCCGTGGTTGGACCGGGAAAGATTGCGGGCAACCCTGCTCTCGGCGGCCGTCCCACGCCGCAGAATCCGCTGCGTCATCCGGCTCTCATGGAGTTCATCGGCTGCAACGGCATCCGCCTCGAAGACTTTTCCACCGAACACCGCCTGATGTGGAGCATTCACCCGACTTCCTGCGAGAACATTTCGATCCGTAATCTCACGATCCGCAGCACCGGCGGCAATGGCGACGGCATCGATATCGATTCCTGCAAACATGTCCGCATTCAGGGCTGCGATATCTCGACCGGCGACGATTGCATCTCACTCAAATCCGGCCGCGGCATGGAAGGCTACAAGCTTCTGCAGACGACGGAAGATGTGCAGATCAGCGATTGCACTTTCGCCGATTCAATCTTCGCCTGTATCGGGATCGGCAGCGAGACTTCGGGCGGAATTCGCAACGTCCGCATCGAGCGCTGCAAATTCACGAAGGCGAAAACATTCGCGCTTTATATCAAGAGCCGCTCGGGCCGCGGCGCGTTTATAGAGGACATTACGGCGGACAATCTCGACGTTTCCGGCACGGACGGCGGTTTTCTGCGCTTCAACATTCTCAACAGCGGCATTCAGGATCAGGATCCGGTGCCGGGTCTGGAAGGAATTCCGACCATCCGCAATTTTCGTTTCACGAATATTCGGGTCAAGGATGCTCCGCTGCTCGTCGACGGCACCGGCATCCATCCGGATAAA
>CAZPZE010000734.1:0-2988 GCA_964590625.1 uncultured Solibacteraceae bacterium | reverse complement strand
ATCTGGATCGCGAGCTTCGGACGCAACACCATCCGGTGGCGCGGCACGGATTACTACATTCGCGAAGGCGGCAGCCTGGTTCCGGCGGAGCCGGTTGGCGTTCCGGTGAGCGCGGGCGATTAACCGCCGACCAGCACGACTCCCACGAGCACAATCGCTGTACCCGCGGCGCGGCGCACGCTGATTTTCTCGTGCAGCACAAACTTCGCGAGCAGCGTCTCGAGCACAAAGCTTGCGGACGACGCGGGCACCGCGAAGCTCAATGGCTCGCGCTGTACGAGCGCCATAAATCCGAAGAACGAAACCGCGTTGCACATCACGCCGAGAAACAGGAGCTTGCGTTCAGCGATGGTCTGCAGGAGGCGCGCGAAGCCTTTCGCGCTCACCGATTGTTCACCGGCGCGCTTCATTTCGAAGCTTTGCAGAAGATCGGCCATCACCGTGGCGAACACGATGATGATGACCAGCAGCCATCTCACTCGGCGCCGTCTTCGCTTTCCGTGGTATTGCGGCGCGTGGTGCCCACAAGCAGCGCGCCGAGAAAGATCAGTAGCGTCCCCATCCATCGCTCGCCGCTGACACTTTCCGAGAGAAACACTTTTCCGATCAGCACTGCGAAGACGTAGCCGATGGCGGTCACCGGCAGGACGAAGCTCAGGTCCGCCAGACTGAACAGGGCCATGCGGGTGAGCAGCGAGAGAGCGAGCGCGAGGACGCCGAGGGCAACGAAGGGGTTCGCCATCGCGTGGAGATAGAGAGCAGGGTTCATCGACACGCGCTCCGGCACGTGCTTCATGCCCCACGCCATGAAGGAATTTCCACCGGCTTTGAGGCCGAGAAACAGAAGCAGAACACCGCCGGTTTTGAGGGCGGAGGCCTGCCGGGTTGTGGAAGGCGTCATCCGCCAGCCCGCTTGAGCAGCTTCTCCGCTTCCTGGCGGGGCGGATCGTCGGGCGTCAGCTCCGATTGGAGATAGGCGCGCAGCAATGTGCGCGCGCGCTCGAAATTCCGATGGTTTTCGATTGCGGTTTTGGCTTCCGTGAAATTCACGACTGGTTTGTCCGGCTGCGCCTTGTGCGCCCTTTCAAACAATTCATCGCTCTCCCTGAATTTACCGTGCTTCGCGAGAAAGCGCGCTACGTCCATGATACGGCCCGCATCGTGAGGAGCAAGCTCCATGGCGCGGCGGTAGTGCGCTTCCGCGGCGGTCAGGTCGTTCCGTTTTTCGGCGATCTGCGCTTCTTCGAATTCGTACTCGACGGGGCGGTCCGCCGCGATGCTGCGCGCGAGCGCCTGCGCTTTATCGAGGCCGCCTCCGAGGAAGCCGGGAGCGTTCAGGTAATAGTCGAAAAGATCGTTCTTCGCGTCGGTATTGTGCGGGTCGAGCGCGACAGCCTTCTCGAAACCCTGGCGCGCTTTGCCCGCATAGGAGGGCGCCATGAGAGTGCTGTTCTCGGCGCGGCGTCCCCAGGCGCGGGCGAGCCAGAGGTGCGCATTCGAACTGTTCGGGTTCAGCGCGACGCACTTTTCGAAAAGCTCGATGGCTTTCTTGTAGTCACCGAGCATGAAGTAGTTCTTACCTGTAAGCAGGTAAGTGGATGCATCCGGTGCTGGGTCTCGCGCCAGGATCTTTAATGAATTTTGATAATCCGTCCGCTGATAGAGGGCTTCGGCGTGGTTGACAGTTTCCTGTGACGCGCTCGCCATCGCGGCCAGAAAAAATAAATAAATCGTAACCCTCATCCCTGCTAATAGTTTAACGAACGGGACGAAGAGTGGGTTTCGAGGGCGGTCAGGCGCGAACGGGGGGCGCGATGCCGGAATTCTGATGTGAATTGGGGCTGGCGGGCGGATTCGTCTTGAGGCGCTGCCATGCAGCGAGCGCTCGCATGAAATCCTCGCTGGGCGCGGCGTGACGCTCCGGCAAGGCGCTCAGCCGGGTCTTTCGAATGGGTTCGTTCTGTTTGTTCTCCTGCATTTGCTGGCTCCGCCCGGTCTTAATGCATGCGGAGTGCCAGCTCAGCCGTAGAGTTCTCCGGCGGCCATCATCTTTGAAATGGGGCGGTCGGGGCGGATGAGGAGCCAGCAGATTGCCGCGATAAAGTACAGTCCTGCAAGTACATAGAGCGGAATCGCCCAGTCCGAAAAGGCGCGGACGAGATAGGCGAGGACGAGCGGGCTGAGGGCTCCGGCTACATTGCCGGAAGTGTTCATCGCCGCCCCCAGAACGCCGGCGCGCTGCTCGCCGATATCGATGCAGCAGGCCCAGCTGGGGGCAAGCGTGAACATGGAGGCGGCACCCGCGACAGCGATCAGGATGGCGGAGGTTCGCGCCCCATTGGACCCGGCGGCGATCATCATGGTGACTGCGGCGATCACATAGCCGATAAAACCGACCGAACAGCGTCCGAGGCGTATGCCGAACCGCTTCACGAGGCGATCCGTGACCACTCCGCCGAAAATATCGGCCGCGACGCTGAGGCCGAGCGGCAGACCGGCATAGATCGCGACCTCTGATTTGGCGAAGCCGCGGATTTTTTCGAGATACGTCGGCAGCCAGGTGATGAAGAAATAGAAGCCGTAGGTGTTCGCCATGTACATCAGGCAAAGGAACCACGAGCTGGGATGGCGGAAGACCGCGGCGAAGGAGCGCGCGTCGTGCTTTTCATGCACGGGCAGATTCCGCTCGCGCAGAATCATGTCGCGTTCCGCGGGTGTGATGGAAGGATGATCGCCCGGCTCATCGCGATACCAGAAATACCATCCGGCGGCCCACAGAAAGCCGATGCTTCCGCAAACCAGAAACACCTGACGCCAGGAAAGAAACGTGGTCATCCAGATGACGATGCCGGGCGTCAGTGCGCCGGAGAGATGCGCGCCGGCGAAAAAGACACCCTGCACGATGCCGCGCTCGCGCGCCGGTATCCAGCGGGAAAAGACGCGGGCCGCGTTCGGCCACGCACCCGCTTCGCCGATGCCGAAGAGAAA
>CAZPZE010000733.1:0-2548 GCA_964590625.1 uncultured Solibacteraceae bacterium | reverse complement strand
ACTGGAGGGAGCGGCGGCGGTGCGCGCGACACCCGGCGAGGCAGCCTGGGCGACAGCCGGATGGCCGTAGCGCCATGCAGCCCACACCATCAGCGGCAATGCGGCCGTCATGACGAGTGCGATTGTCTTGTATCTCGATGCCCGGCGCGCGGACTGGCCGGCTTCTTCCCGAACCGCGTTCAGATCGCTCCACAGGCCGGCCTCGCGATCGGCGGTCCGCTGCGCTTCCTGCGCCTGCGCGGCTTTGACGGCCTCCATCTGTTCCTGCAGCTTCTTCATCTCGGCGCGAACGCGGCCGCTCTCAAGTTCGGATTGCTGCAGCTTCTTGCGCGCTTCCGCCGCTTCCTGCTGGGCGCGCTCCATGGGAGTGACCTTTCGCTGGGGTCGGTCGCGCTCGGGCGACATGCCGCGGGAGCCGCGGCCGGTGGCGAAGGCCTGCTGATGGGCGGCGGCCTTGACCTGGCTGGCCTGGCGATTCTTGCTGTCGGAGGGGATGGGGGTCGTCGCTGTGGTTGACATTTTTCCTCTAAAACTGACCTGCGAGTTTTTTGAACCTTATTCCAAAAAATTCTTATCGGTCTTCGCAGCGGGAGCTTGAGCTTTCGCGACCTTTTCTGCAAAGCGCCTCAAATTTTTATCCGAGCCGTTTCGCTCAAATGCTGCTATCGCCAGGCCGATACGTTTGTTGATGGCAACCGTGAGCCCGATCAGTCCCGGCGCCGGCGATTTGCGGCCCATCGCGCCGATAAAGCCGGCGGCGAGCGCGGTACAGCCGGAGGCCACTTCGGCGCACGAGGACCTCATCAGCCTGAGTCCGGAGGCTGTGCAGCTCATTCAGGCTGGTTCGCTTTCCGGCTATGAGAATCAGGAAGTTACGAGCAACTCTTCCGCAGGGAATATCCCCGGGGAAGATTCCTCTGGGGCCACGCTGGAATTAGTCGGATAGAACCTGTATATCGAAGTTGAATATTGTTTCGAAACGGTCCACGCTCCGATAATGAACATGTAGCACCGGGAATTTTGTGAAAGTGAACGTGCAGCACCGATTCAATCCGAATAGTCCGATGCCAGGGAGTATTTCATGCTGACCATCTGGGTGGCGGCCGGGATGTTTCTTGCTATCTGCGGTCTCGCTGGCCTGGTCCAGCTTGTGGCGTGGATTCGCCGGGTGGATGCAAATCGCCCGGGATCGGCCGAGGACGTCGATCCGGATCGCTATATCCCCATGCTGCGCCTGCTGGCCGGTTATGAGGATGAACCGCTCGCGGGCACGATGGGAGCGGAGAACCGCGCGAGAATCCGCGCCTGGATTATGGCGCTGGCGCACGACTACAGCCTGCTTCTGAAGGAACTGCGCCTCGTGATGGTGCAGTCCGGAGAAGACCGGCCGGATCTGGCGAAAGCGCTGCTCTCGAACCGGCTCCTGTTCGCGGTTGCGCTCTTCCGTCTGGACCTGCGGCTGCGGCTTCTGGCGCTCGGCATTGGCGGGATCGAAGCATTTCGCACGGAAACAGAAGAGCTTACCCGGACGGTCCGCCAACTGCGCGGGCAGCTATACCGCGTTGAATCAGCCGTTTGGGGCGCTTAGCTCGTAGTACTACCGGTTGACTGGGACCACCGTACTAGTCCATTAATAGGAATGCCGTACCGCCCGTTAGGGCCTACACCTGTGGCAAACTTGGTGCGAGGTATTGGAGGGTATCCCTATGCGTTATCTGTATTGCGCAGTGTTCCTCGCGGGTGTATTACCTGCTTCACTGGCGGCGGAGAGTCTGTCTCCAACTAAGTGTCCGGCTGACACATCGCTCGCCACTTACGAACAGAATTTTGCCAACCCGACTGGTAACACGGATACCAATGGCCCCTGTTCGGCGGGCATCCTGAACTTTTCGCAGTTCTCGTTTCAATCATTCGGTAGTCCGGCTTTCACGGATTCAGATATTTTCCTGACTCCGATTGATCCGGGAACAGCGCAGTTGGGAAGCACGGGATTCAAGATATCCGGTTTATCGGCTGACCCGAATACGAGCGCGACGTATGTGATCGATTGGTATTTCGCGATTGATGGCGGGCCGTATGCGGGCGGCGCATCACTCGGAATGGATCCGCCGTTCGGCGACGTCACGATTACGCAGAGTTACTGCGTCGATTCGTTCATGAGTGCGTATTCGCCGACGGCGGACACGAGCTGCAGCATTCCCGGAGCCGAGTTCAATGGTTACGTTCCATTGCAGTCGCTCACTGTTACCGTGCCGAATCCAGAGGCCTCGATCACCTTCGATCCCACAGCACAGTACTTCGCAGACGTGCGAACTATTATCCAGCTCAACGGCGGCGAACTCGGAGCGGGCTTCGATTCAGTAAGTGGCGCGACCACAATATACCCAGGCGATACGACTCCAGAACCGGCTACAATGTTGCTCATCCCTGCCGCTCTTCCGATGCTTTATTTTCTTCGCCGCCGGTTGTTGAAACCGCGGGCCTGAGGCCGTGACGCAGGCGTCCGCAATCGTTGTGTCAGCGCTTGCTGCGCTAACCGCGATGCCCT
>CAZPZE010000732.1:0-4070 GCA_964590625.1 uncultured Solibacteraceae bacterium | reverse complement strand
ATCGCGGACATATTGACGGGCGAGGTGAATCCCTCGGGGCGTCTTCCGATCACGATTCCGGCGGCAGCGAAGGATGTGCCGCCTGAGGACAGCGGACTGTTTCCGGGCTATCGCTGGTTCGATCGCAAAGGGATTGCGCCGCTGTTTCCGTTCGGCCATGGTCTTTCCTATACGCGGTTCGAGTATTCGAACCTGACGGTGACGCCGCCGCGTGTATCGGGCGGGCAGTTTGTATCGGTCGGGCTGACGGTGAAGAACGTGGGCTCGCGCGAGGGACGCGAGACGGTGCAGATCTATCTGCACGCGACGAAATCGGCCGATTCGATCGAGCGGCCGGTACAGGAGTTGAAGGCCTTCCAGCAGATTGCGCTCGAGGCGGGGCAATCGAAGCGCCTCAGCTTCACGCTGTCGGACCTCGTGACGCAATACTTCGACGAGCACCGCCACGACTGGGCGCAGGATCAGGCGGAATTCGAAGTGCGCGCGGGATCGTCGTCGCGCGATATCCGCGCCAGCGCCACTTTCTCTGTGAGTGAATAAGCGCCGAGGCGGTCGAGTTCCAGCATGAGGTCGCCTTCGGCTTCCACGGTGAAGGCGGTGTCGAATTTCGCGCCCCAGACGAATTCGTTGTGAGTGTAGGACTGGCGGCTGTGCACGACCTGGCTGAAGGTGTCGTCAAAGCCTTTGATCAGGATGATGAGCTCGGCCTGCATGCGCGCGAGATCTTCCGGTGTTTTTCCGTTGAACGGGCTGGTTTCGTCGATGGGGTGGACGATAGTCCACGTGAGCGCGAAGATCAGGATGCGGTCGCGCTCGAGCGGAAGGAGTTCGAATTTCCTCACTGGGTGATCCGGCGTGCCGCCGACCGTCATCAGCAGGACCTGTGCTTCCATTTCCATCAGATTGTTCGAACGCTGGTTGGCGATGCGAAACATGACGGCCTGGCCTTCCTGATACGGCGCGACGAGGACGTTCCGGCTGTAGCCGATGGAAGCCGAGGGCTTTGATGCGCGGGCAACCAGAGCGCCGGTGACAACGGCGAAGCCGAGGAGTCCTATGAGGGCTTCGAGGGTGGAGAGCACATTGGCCGGAATAGCGGCGGGAGAGAGATTGCCGTAGCCGACAGTGGTCAGCGTGTGGGCGCTGAAGAAAAAGTCGTTGAGGAAACGATCGAATTCCGTGGGCGCGGCCGAACTCGTGATCTCGCGCGCATTCAGAGAAAAATAGGCGAGGGCGAACAGCGTGTTGACCGAGAGATAGAAGCCGAGCACGAGCGCGGTGAACGCGGTCCAGCTCATGCGGACGACGGCGAGCCACGGATGGAAGGCGCTCCAATCGGCGCCGCGGCGGCGGACATTGAAAGAGCCGTCTTTGTTGAGGGCACGGCGCAGCGGCGCGCCGTATTGCTGGGTCAGGCCGGGGTCGAATGCCGCTTTTCGCATCGTTAGCGCCAGTGTAACGCGCGATGGTCATGCCCATGAATAATGAACGCTGTGGTCGGATGTGCGCCTCACGAGCCGCCCGCGGGCGATTACATCGTGATGGATGTGTTCGACAAGTCGCGGGGCTGCCTGCTGGTTATGGCGTGGTCCGGCAGGACCGTTTATCGGGCGCGATCGTCGCCGGGCGCCACTGAGTTATGGCGTGTAGATGAACCAGGGATAGCGATCGACCGGCAGGGATGCCTTTTTGCGCGCGAGGCACCAGATCTGTTCGCCGCGATTTTCCGTGCTGTAGCCGTTGAGGGCGAGGAAGCGCAGCATCTGTTTGTGCTCGGCGAATTCGCCGATGAACGTGGTGAAGAGGCGCTCCACTTCAAAGCCGGCGGCTTTCACGGCTTCGCCGACTTCGTGTACGGTGTATTCGCGAACGTGGCCGATGTCGGTTCTGCCATCGGGTCCGGGGCGTTCGTAGAGAAAGAAGATCTGCGGATTGTCGCGGCCGTCGAGCGTTTTGGCCACGCTGGTGACGCTGCCGACGTTCGGTGTCGAGATCAGCAGATAGCCGCCATCCGCCAGCACGCGGCGCGATTCGAGCAGCATCCACATTGGATCGTACGTCATATGCTCGATGATCTCGGTCGCGAGGACGAGGTCGAAGTAGTTGTCCGGATACGGGAATTCGTGGCGCTCGACGTCGAAATGATCGACGTAGCAGGAGAACTGGCCGTCCGGGAAATCATAAGTCTTGCGGTCGATCTTTCCCTGCGGGCCGTAGTAGGCGCCGCGCACTTCTTTGTAGCCGCAGACGCGTTCGAGCAGCGGCGTGATCTGCATGTAGCAGCCGAGTTCGAGAGCGCGGCCGGTTTTTTGCGGCGGCGGTGTGATCGCGAGGGTTTTCGAGAGGCGCGGGATGTGTTTGGCGAGATAGCGGTCGCCGTCGGCATCCGGCATCTTCATGCTGCGCAGCGCGGTTTCGGCCGCGCGGAGACGGTCGGGATCGAACTGGTTTTCGTCGGAAGGAATCGGCAATGGCGGCAGATGCCGGTTGATCCAGCGGAGCATGGCGCGCAGGGCGCGGAAGTAAAAAGGATAGGGAGAATCGGGCTCGGGCCTGCCGGCTACTCCCAGGAAGAGACAGAACAACAGTGCAAGTGAACTGACCGCGTATCCCACGCGATTGCCGAGGGGCATAGTGAAAACCAGCTTTACGTCCTGTGTACCGGGCGGGGCGTCAATGATCATGAAATCCATTCCGTCCGGCCGGATCGGAAGCTCCGTCTTACCCGCGTACGCGCGCCATGCGGGATCGTATGTGACCTGCAGCAGAATCGATTGTCCAGCCGCGACTGGGGCGTGGACTGAGATGGAATCCGTTCCGTTCCAGTGCGTGGACGTCGGAACGTCCGGTCCCTGCTCCACGAAATCACTGTAGTCGCGGAGTTGGTTCTGGTAAGTGGCTGGTTCAATCGGCTTGAACGCATCCAGACGGGCTCGATCCAGCACACGAGCGAGACTCGGATAGCGCCGCGGGACCCCATAAATGACGTCGCCCTGGTGGTCATCGAAGAGCACGGGCAGAACGTTGGCGAACTTGTACGGGTATTGAAAATCGTGGTACGCGTCCTGCGAATGAGAGTCGGAGACGATGATGGCGTCGGCTCCCAGCGCTTTCAGCCATCGCACGGAATTTGCGGCATCCGGCCCGGCTCGAAATTCAAACGTAGCGATGTTGGGGTTGGGATTGATCAGGCCCTGATCGGAGCCGCCGCTGATTTCGGCGTTGTCGAACCACGCGTCCCACCAGAAGCGGGTGGAACCGGTGACAAAGGTTCGGGCTCCGGGAAGGTGCTCTGCCATCCACGCCGAAAGGCGATATTCGACATGCTCCCGGTAGTTGGGCTCCGCACGATAAAGCTCCCAGGGCCGCCGGATGAAGTGCCGAATCGGCCACAACGGCAGGAGTGCCGCAACGATGATGATGGCTCGCCACGCTCTTGCGCGCTCGGGCAGTTGAATCCAGATCCGTCGCATTATTTCGGCTGCGAACAGCAGGATTGTCATATCGAGTTCGGGAATCAGACGGACGGGTTCGCCCAGAATGTGGAAATTGAATGAGAAGTGCCCCAGTACGATGAGCGCAAAGAAAAGCATGCTGCCGGTGATGAAAGTCAGGTACGTGGCGTGCGTTCGGTGAGAGGCCAGCCGCCAGGAAGCGAAGCCAAACACGAGAGCGAGGGCAACAGTCAGCAGGTATGAGTATTGATTACCAGGCTGGGAGACATAGCGCATGTTGTGGAGTGTGATTTTCAGGTAAGCCGGCGTGAGCCAGAATGCCGAGAGGGCATAGGCGAGGGCCGGAATCGCGATCGCCCGCCAGAGAATGTCGCGCCCGCGGTGCGTCACCCAGACGCTCCACACAAGGATGGGATAGAAAAGAGCGAGCGCCGTGGCGCCGTAGAAATTAGTCAGCGCCACGAGCGCGCTGAAGACGCCCGCCAGAATGAGCGCCAGGGACTGCGAGCGCCGGAGCGCCAGAAACGCGAAGGCGAGCGCGAAAGGCAGCAGCGACAGGGCCGTGATGTGCGGTCCTTCTCCGTAACGGACAAGAACACGCAGCCGCCACGGCAT
>CAZPZE010000731.1:0-12349 GCA_964590625.1 uncultured Solibacteraceae bacterium | reverse complement strand
TACCGGCCCAAAGAGCTCCGAGTTCATCATTCGTTTCGGGAAGGACTCGCCGCTCTCTATGGCGGAACAAAACGCGCGCTGCCTGCAGTGCCATGAAAAAGGCCAGCGCCTGTTCTGGGAGGGCAGCACTCATGAGTCGCGCGGTATCGGCTGCACCACCTGCCACAACGTGCACGGCAGTGGAAACAACGCCGCAACCGTGAAGGTGGTCGCCTACAAAGAACCGCTCAACCTGGGCAACTCACTGGTGGCGACCAATCCGGAGACAGAAACCTGCCTCGGCTGCCATCCGATGCGCCGCGCGCAGATGCAGCGGTCCTCGCACATGCCGGTCCGGGAAGGCGCGCTGAGTTGCACGTCGTGCCACAACCCGCACGGCACGCCCAATCCGAAACTGCTCATGACCGCGACCGTCAATGAAACCTGCTACAAGTGCCACCCGGAACGCCGTGGACCGTTCCTCTGGGAACATCCGCCCGCGATGGAAAACTGCCTGAATTGCCACGACGCGCACGGATCGGCCAATCCGAATCTGCTGAAGACGCGTGAACCGCGGCTCTGCGAAGAGTGCCACTCGGCCGGCGGTCACAATACGCAGCCGCTGCTCGCCACCAGTCACTACGTTTTCAACCGTTCCTGCACGAACTGCCATTCGCAGGTGCATGGTTCAAACGATCCGGCCGGCAGCCGGTTCCAGCGCTGAGGCCACACACGGAGACGATATGAAGACGCAAAAAATGAATCGCACGCATCTCCGGTTTTCAGTTCTCGCGGCTGCGGCGTGTCTGCTGGCGGCGCCCACCGCGCTGCTGGCGCAGTCCGAAGAGGATGGCCAGATACATGGCTTCATCACCTTCGGCGTTATGGGCCTCGCGGGCGATCACTCGTCCGCTCAGTTCAACGAGTATCGCGATATCCACCCAGGCTTCTTCGTCCAGAGTTCCGGATTCACCGCCGATCACATCCTGGGGACGCGGACCTCCGCCGTCTGCGAAAGCCGGTACTGGGTGAGAAACGATTCCTCCTATCACTGCCAGGCCGGACAGGATGGCAAATTCAGCCTGGAGTTCAACTGGGACAACATTCCGCACGTATTCACCAACTCTGCGACCACCCTGTTCAACGAGACAGCGCCCGGCGTATTCTCCGTTCCCTTGACCACGCGTCAATTGCTGCAATCGACACCCTCCGCAATCACCACCGTGCTGACCGGCAATGATCCCATCGATATGTCGATCGAGCGCCAGCGCGGCAGCGGAATCTTCACGTGGACTCCAACCGCGCATTGGCTGTTCCAGCTTCTCTATTCCCATGAAAGCCAGCAGGGATTTCGTCCGCTCGGTACCACCACCAACGACGAAGCCAATCAGCTGGAGCTGCCCGAACCAATCAAATATTCCGTCCACGAGATGAAGGCGGTGGCTCAATATGCGGGCAGCCGAGGCGCGATCGAAGCATCGTTCACCGATTCCTTATTCCATAACGAAATCAAACAGCTCGCCTGGGACAACCCGTTCAACACCACCAGTGCGCTGAGTCACGGCGCGGGGGGACTCATGGCCCTCTATCCGGACAACGACGCGCAGACATTCGATCTTGCCGGCGCCTACAACATCAATCACGTTGGGCGTTTCATGGGAAGCATATCCCCGGGCTGGGAGCACCAGAATGACGCTTTCCTTACGGAGACAACGAATACAGCCATTCCCGGCGTGCCGTCACTCCCGGCGTCCAGCCTGCACGGCGACAAACAAACGCTCGCCATGAACTACACGCTGACGAGCCATCCCCTCCAATCGGTGGAGCTCACCGCGACTTATCGCAGCTTCGACTACAGCAACAATACGCCCGCGCTGCTGTTTACTAACTTTGTCTACACGGATTACCGGCTGGAAAATCTCGAGCGCGAAAGCCAGCCCTACGGATACAGTTCGGAAGACGCCATTGGCCAGGCCGTCTGGACCTTCATGAAGAACCAGTCGATAAAGGTCGGCTATCAGTTTGAGGAAATCGACCGGCAGCACCGTGATGTTCCCCGTTCGGACGAAAACACCGGCTATGTGGGGCTGGACCTGAAGCCGAAAAAGTGGATTTCTTTTACTGGCACTTACAAGCATGGTGTCCGTCAGCCTTCGGACTATGCGCTGAATCTCGATACTTATCCCGCCGGCGGCAACCGTCAGTTCGCACTGATGCAGCGCTTCGATGAAGCCGCCCGCGACCGCGATCAGGCCGACGTCCTGCTTCAGATTGATGCGGGGCAGCGGCTGAGCTTCTATGGTGACTTCAATACCCTGCAGGACCGCTATCCCGAGACCAACTACGGGATGCTGAACTTCCGCAATCTGAGCGAGTCCGGCGGATTCACTTACGCCCTCATGGACCACGTCACTCTGTTCGGCGATTACACCGTGGAACGCGACTGGTCTGACATGCAGGCCCGCCAGCGAACCGGGACCAATGACAGTCCGAACAATGACTGGCAGACACGCACCAGTGACAACGTCAACACCGGTGGCGGCGGCCTGAGTTTTTCACTCCTGAACGATAAGCTGGCGCTCGACACGTACTACGATCTCAGCTTCGCGAAAGGCAATCAGCTGAACCGCGCCCTCGGGACGCCCGGGATCACCGGCTTCCTGGTGACGGCGATTCAGAACTATCCCGAAACCAGTAATCGCTACGGAACGTTCACCGCCGATCTGCGTTACCACATGCGCAATAACGTCACACCGCATCTTCAGTACAGCTACGAAACATTCGGCAACATCGATTTCCAGACGAGCCCGATGATGCCTTACATGGGCAGCTTCGATACGAGATCCCTGACCTCGATTTATCTCGGCGCCACGCTGCCTGGATACGCAGTGCATATCGTTTCGGCGTCGATTGAATACAGATTTTGAATTTCACAAACCGGGAGGAAATGAAATGACGAAAACGAACAAACTGATTGCAGCGCTGATGCTTGGCACGGCGCTCATGACCGGCGTCGTCAGCATGATCGCCGCTCCGCCGAGGGTCATCGCAGTCATCGCCGACAAAGACAACAAGTTCAAGGTGCCGGGAATGAAAAATCCCGTCATCACCATGAAGGCCGGTGAAGTCGCCACCCTGAAAATCACCGCGCACAAGGGCGAAGAGATGGATATGAAAGACAATGCCATCCACTCCTTCACCATCGTGGCCCTGAAAGATTCCGGAAGCTGGGATTTTCGCCTGAAGGAAGGCGTGAACACATTTACCGTCGTCGCTCCTCCTCCCGGCGAGTACAAGATCGAATGCACCGTGAAGTGTGGCAAAGGTCACGACGACATGAACATGAAGCTCGTCGTCACCCAGTAGGAGAGTTCCCATGGACGCGACCAGAAGAACGCTGTTTCGCATCATCGCCGGCGCCGGCGCGGTGGGGGCCGCCGCCGATCTGGCGCGGGGCGCCTCCCGGTCCTCCCTGCCGGCCAGATCGCTTGCGCCCACGAATGCGAAGTGGGTCATGGTCATCGATCTCGCGAAATGCGACGGTTGCCGTGACTGCACCAAAGAGTGTCGCGCCATGCACTTCGTTCCCCCCATGCAGGAGTGGATTACGGTGTACGAGGTCGCCGATAATCGCGAGGCAGGGGCCTACTACCTGCCTCGCACCTGCATGCACTGCGATAATCCGCCGTGCGTCCGCGGCTGCCCGGTCGGTGCGACCTACAAACGCTCCGACGGGATCGTGATTCAGGACAACGACCGCTGCATCGGCTGCCGCTCCTGCATCGCGCAGTGCCCGTATTCGGCGCGCGAGTTCAACTGGTCGGAGCCGCCGCACACCGCTGCTGAAACAGCGCTGCCCTACAGCCCCGATCGCATGTATCCGCACCGCAAGGGCACCGTGGAAAAGTGCGGTTTCTGTCCGCACATGCTGGCGAAAGGTCAGTTGCCCGTCTGCGCCTCGGCCTGCACCATGGGCGCGATCTATTTCGGTGACGAATACGAAGACGCCGTCACCAATTCCAAAGGCGAGACGATCCAGCTCAGCCGCATCGTGAAACGCGGCGCCGGCTACCGGCTTCTCGAAGAACTGGGCACCGAACCTCGCGTGTACTATCTGCCGCCGGTAAACCGCAAGTATGCGGCGCCCGGCGAAAAATCCAGCATCGAGGCAACTCAAACCGGGAGCAACTCATGAACGCGCGCGAAGAACATATGATCTCCTCGATGACAACGCTCACCGGCCGCTTCTACGTCTGGGTGGCTTTCCTGAGCGCGATCATTCTGACGGGCGCAGTCGCCTATGTGATCCAGCTTCGAAACGGGCTCCAGGTAACTGGCCTGCGCGATCAGGTTTCCTGGGGACTCTACATTTCCTCTTTTGTCTTCTGGGTAGGCGTGAGTAAAGGGGGCACCATGATCTCGGCCATCCTCAGGATTACCAGCGCGGGCTGGCGCCGTCCCATCACACGGCTGTCCGAAGCCATCACCGTGCTTGCCCTGCTGGCCGGCTTCCCCATGATCGTTGCCGATCTCGGCAGACCGGACCGCGTGCTCAATCTGCTGCACTACGGCCGCATTCAGTCGCCGCTGATCTGGGACTTCATTTCCGTCAACACGTATCTCATGGGGTGCATTCTGTACTTCTATCTGCCCCTCATACCGGATCTCGCGATTCTTTCGCAAGTCGAAACGCTTGCCCCGTGGAGGCGGAAGCTGTATCGCGCGCTGAGTTTTCGTTTTCGCGGGACGCCCCAACAGGTGGAATACCTCGAGCGCGCGATCAAAGTCCTCGCGATCGCCGTAATCCCGCTGGCGGTTTCCGTCCATACCGTTGTCTCGTGGATTTTTGCCATGACGCTGCGGCCAGGCTGGAACAGCAGCATTTACGGTCCGTATTTCGTTATGGCCGCAATCTATTCGGGCGCGGCCGCGGTGATCGTCTCCATGTGGATCCTCCGCCGCGTCTATCGCCTTGAGAACTATATCGGCATCAAGCAGTTCCGTAACCTCGGACTGATGCTGATCGCATTCGCGCTGCTTTATCTCTACTTCAACATCAATGAGTATCTGGTTGCCGGCTATAAGCTCGAACAGCCCGAGCGTGATCTGATCGAGTCCCTGTTCACCGGCCGCTACGCGCATCTGTTCTGGCTCGTCCAGTCAGGCGGCCTGTTTATTCCGATTCTCATGCTCGTGGCGGTGCTGGCCGTCGAGCCGCTGAAGAGATTTACTATTCCCGTTGTCGGCTGGGCATCCCTGCTGGTAGTCGTGGGCGCATGGGCCAAGCGTTTTCTGATAGTTGTCCCCACCCTACAGACGCCGTTCCTTCCCGCGCAGCGCCTCCCGGCCGAGTGGACCAGCTATCGGCCCACATGGATCGAGTGGTCCATCGTATTGGGCGTGCTGGCCGCTTTTCTGCTCCTCTATTCGATCGTGACCAAGATCTTCCCGATCGTTTCCTTCTGGGAGACGCGGGAGGAGGAGCACGCAGTCCCGGCTGCGGCGCCCGCGCCGGCGCACGAAAGACCCGGTTTTCGCAAGGCGTATCCGGGTTTTGCGATTCTGGCCATTCTCGGTATTCTCGCGTTCGCTGCGCCCGCCAGGGCCTCGGCGAAATCTCCGGAAGCGGCGCGCCTCGAACTCTCGTTCGCGGTTTCCGCGCCGGAGACAGCCGAGGTCCCGAGCGGGATTCTGCCTTCCGAGCAAACTCCCGCCGGAGGCTTAACCAATCCTTTTGGCATTCGGCCCACAAAAGACGAACCGGCGCTTCCCACGCTCGTGGTGACGGCAAAACTGCTCGATGCCGATGGCCATCCCGGAGCGTTCAAGCCAGTGTCATTCAGTGCGAAAACCACCTTCGGGAATCTCTCCCTGGGGATGCGTCCCACCGACGCCAATGGTCAGGCGGTGCTCCGTCTCGGTGGGCGTCGCTATGGAACACAGAACCTGAAGGTCTCGTTCGCGGGGGACGATGAACTCGCCCCCGCGGACGCTTCCGGGACTTACGAAGTGACGCCCCGCCCGCCGCCCGCGCTGCCGGATGTTGGTGTTCTGATTACGCCCTATCCCACGTTCCGGATTGCGGCGCCTTTCCTGTTCTTCTTCGGAGGCATGTGGGTTGTATTTTTTTACATCGGATATCTGATCTTTTGGAAAATGCGGCGGTCGGGGTTGGCATAACGCCGATGATGCGCCGGCCCGCTTCAGAAAGGAGGAACGCTGATGGTCCGGATTCCGGCGATCGTTTCCGGCTGCGTATGTCTTCTGATCGCCGCCTCCGCTTTGACCGGCCAGGAGTCTCCGGGCGCCACGCTTCAGGGCTGGGCGCCCGCTGGCCGGCCGGGCGTGGTCTGGATTGACGATACAACCGATGCGTCACCTTCCCTGAAGCGCCACGCACTGATGAGACAGCAGGACCTGCGCTTCATTCCTCCCATCCTGGCGATTGTCGCGGGAACAACCGTTGAATTCCGCAATGATGATCCTGTGCCGCATACGATTTACTCGATCTCGCCCGCGAAACGTTTCAACCTGGGGCCGTACTCCGGCTCCCAGACGCGCAGCGTCGTTTTCGATACGCCCGGCGTGGTGTCGATATTGTGCGACGGTTATACCGGGATGGCCGCATGGGTTGTCGTGCTGCGGAATTCGCATTTCGCGCTTCCCGGCGCCGATGGTGGGTTCACCATCACCGGCATTCCGGCGGGCTCCCACACCTTGCGCTATTGGAATCAGGATGGCAGGACGATTGAACGGCGCGTCGTCATCACTTCCGGTGTGACGCAGATGATCGACCTCCGCACCGAATGATCCCGAAGCTCTCTCGCCCGCGTGGCCACGGATTTGGGGGTTTTCGCGCAGCAGCCGCGGCCAGTAGCGCAGTCTGTCGGAGTTGCCTGCCAGCAATTCCGGCAAACCATCTGATTTGTGCATTTTGCGGTATCGGCGTTCCTGCAGAGCCTCGGCGTAGCGCGTGCACCCGGAGATGATTCGCATGAAAAAGTCGGTAATCATTCTCGGTTCCGGCATCAGCGGCCTCGCCGCCGCCCACCACTTCGAAACGCAGGCCCGCGTCGAAGTGGACTATCGGATCGTAGAAAGCTCGTCTCGTCCCGGCGGAAAAATCCACTCGATTCGGGAAGACGGCTTTCTCGTCGAAAGTGGTCCCGATTCCTTCATGGCTCGCAAGCCCGCAATTCTCACCTTGTGCCGGGCCCTCGGGCTGGAGGATCAGCTCATTGAATCGAGCCCTGGCAGCATCTTCGTCTGGACAGACGGACGTCTGGTCGCTATGCCCCCCGGCCTGATGATGATGGCGCCCACCAAACTGCGGCCATTCCTCAAGTCAAGGCTGATCTCCTGGCCAGGAAAGATCAGAATGGGCCTCGAACCTCTGATCCCGCCGGGCACCGGCGATGAGGATGAAAGTCTCGCCGGCTTTGTGCGCAGACGCTTCGGTCAGGAAGCGCTCGATAAGATCGCGGGCCCTCTCTTTGGAGGCATTCACGCGGGAGATCCGGAACAACTCAGTCTGCGAAGCACATTTCCGCTCTTCGCGGAGATGGAGCGAAGCCACGGCAGTCTGATCCGAGCCATGTTTGCCCAGCGCACCCGCAGGAAGCCATCGGCCGTAACGGGCGCCGCCGGTGCGGCACCGGGCATGTGGACGCGATTCCTGAGCCTGCGCGGGGGGATGCAAACGCTCGTCGACGCAATCGTCGCGCAACTGCCGCCCGGCGCGATTCTTTCGGGAGAGCGAGCCGTGAGCGTGGCGCGCCAGAGGCCTGAACAACAGTTTGAGATAACGCTTCAGAACGGACGGCGGCTCTTCGCAGATCAGGTCTTATTCACCACGCCGGCATACGTTACCGCCGATCTGCTGGAAGGACTCGACTCGAAACTGGCGGAACAGTTGCGGGCCATCCCCTATGCGTCCACCGCGACCGTATCTTTGGGTTTCCGCGCGGGAGATCTCGCCGCGCCCCTGAATGGCAACGGCTTTATCGTCTCGCACAGGGAGAAACGAAGAATCACGGCATGCACCTGGTCCTCCAGCAAATTCACTCATCGGGCGCCCTCCGGGGCGGTCCTGCTGCGGGTATTCCTGGGGAGCGCCCGCATACCGGATCTGAGCGAACTGCCCGACGAAGAGCTCATCAGGATCGCGCTGCAGGAATTGAAGGTCACGATGCAGGTGAGCGCGGCTCCGATTCTGGCAAAGGCATATCGCTGGCCGCGAGCCATCCCGCAATATGAAGTCGGCCATGCCGGTCGCGTGCGGGAGATCGAGAGGCTGATGGCTTTTCATCCGGGCCTCCATCTGGCAGGCGCCGCGTACCACGGATCGGGCATCCCCGATTGCGTACAGAGCGGCAGTGAGAACGCGATAAGGATTCTGGAACGGCTGGCTGATGGCGCGACCGAAGCCTCGCTGTGCGCCGCCGGCAGGGAGAAGACATGATTGCCGAACAAAACGACGAGATGACGCTGCCGATCACCGGAGCGATTCGCCCCCGCCACGGCGTCCATGGCGACTACGCAAAGACACCGCTGATCGTCTATTGGGAGATGACGCAGGCGTGCGGGCTTGCCTGCCGCCACTGCAGGGCGGCGGCGATGCCGAGGTGCCACCCGGAAGAGCTGACGCACGAGGAAAGCAAAAATCTCCTGCGGCAGATCGCTGCTTTCGATGAGCCGCGTCCCCACCTCATTCTCACAGGCGGTGATCCGCTGCGGCGCGCCGATCTGTACGACATCATCGACGAAGCGGTCAAGCTCTCCTTACACGTCTCGATTACACCGAGCGCCACGCCGGATCTGACAAACGACACGCTGGTAAAACTGAAGGCCCATGGCATCGAGAGTCTCGGATTGAGCCTCGATGGCTCGAGCGCCGAGCGGCACGAATCCGTCCGTGGAGTGGCCGGATGTTTTGACTGGACCATGGACGCTATCCGAAACGGCGGAGCGCTTGGTTTGCCGATACAGATCAATACCCTCGTTTCCCAGGAGACCGTGGACGACCTGCCGGCCATTTACCGGCTGCTGACCGAACTCAGAATCAGCCGGTGGAGCCTCTTCTTCCTGATTGCAATCGGAAGAGGACAGATGCTGAAGCCGGTCTCACCGGAAGAGGGCGAACGGCTGATGGAGTGGGTGTTCGATCTGGCGGGAACGGCGCCATTTGCCATCAAGACAACGGAAGCTCCCTGCTACCGGCGTATTGCCCTGAACCGCCTCCGCTCGGCCCCGAATAAGTCGGAAGGTCGGCGGAACTCCGTGTACCAGGGATTCGGCATCCGCGACGGTCACGGTATCGTTTTCGTATCCCAGAAGGGGGATATTTTTCCTTCCGGTTTTCTCCCTCTGAAAGCTGGAAACGTGCGCCACAGCCAGCTCGTGGATGTCTATCGAAACAGTCCTCTGTTTCGCGAACTCCACAATCCGGACAGCTTCGAGGGACGCTGCGGCCATTGTGAGTACCGCAAAGTCTGCGGAGGATCCCGTGCGCGCGCGTTTGCGTTCACCGGCAACCCTCTCGCGAGCGATCCGTTGTGCAGGTACGAACCCCTGTCCTTTCGAGGAGCCGGAATCTGACACTCGCCGTCTGCAAGTGTGCCGCATTTTTCCGGGGTAGTCCTTTACCAGGAATTCGCCGGCGCCGGCGGAGTGTAGCTACGGACTGTATGACGTGACGAGATTTCGGCCGGTTGGATGAAGTGGCCTGATGGTAGCGCTAACGGGAATCGAACCCGAATCAAGTCATCCGATGTAGTCCGATCGAGTTGTAACTAGCTGATTCTGCGTGGGATGCAGGTCGGCCTTTTCCGCATGGTAGCCCCTACGGAACACTACGGTGTGGTCAATGTGTGATCAAAACCGACCGGAGGGCACTCCTTTTAAGGAGAAGTACTCTTCATGCTCTCGGCGATAAAGACAGCGAAGGGCCGGATGTTGTTTTCGACGCTCGCTTGCTCAAGGGCGTTGAGATAGGTTTCGCGATGCTCGACGCGGATGATCGTCCAGCTATAGCCACCGGATGCGAGCATCGCGTTCATCAAGAACCGAGCCATGCGTCCGTTCCCATCGGGGTAAGGATGAACGTAGCCAAACAACCAATGGCCCAGGACCGCGCGAACGGCAGGGCTGGCTTCATTACTGAGCAATTCAAAGAGGGCGTGCATGGCATCGCGGACCGCTTCCCAGCGAGGCGGGACATGGCGCGAGTGACGTAAATAGACCGCATCGTTGCGATAGCCTGCTAATGCCGACAAATTGATCAAGCCCGCTACGGCACACGGTTGAAAGAGTTCCAGATACCAGTCACGGTGGGTCGTCTTGACCAGTTCTCCCGGATTCGCGCCGGTGATGATTCGAGCGACGTCGGCCTTGACCTTTTGGAAGGCCTGCCAATAACCGCGTGCGGCGATGGCATCCCGCTGCCTGCGGTCGGCTTCGACCTGATCGGGATTCCAGTCGCCGGACCGGACCTGCTCAATCAGCGCAGCTGAAACTGTGTAACCCTCAATGGAGAGCGAGTTGTAAGCATCGGCGGTGTAGATTTCATCGACCGACTTGAGATAGGCTTCCTCGTTCTCGGGCAAGCCGAGCGGCTCGGGAAAAACTTCAAGGACCGTTGAACGGCTGCTCTCCCAAAGCGCCTGCAGCCGGGTCACGATCGGCGGGTTGGAGCGAGATGCGATATCGAGCGGCTGGTCGCGGCTGAACGGATTTGTTTCGCGAACGTCGTAGCCAGCAGCCTTCATCGTTTTCAGGATTTCGTCAGCGATATCGGCACGATTGACATGTCGGAATGCTCCAGCCACTCGGCCCGCCACCCTCGAACGCCCTCCTTCCAGCAGGCGAGAGAGAACCTCGGAGGCATCTCGAATACTGTCCAGCACAACACGGACTTCAATCGGGTTAGATCTATAAACAGTTTCGGAAACGCGGACGAGCACCGCCGCGCTGGAGAAAAGTCGAAGTCCGTCTCGGACGATGAGATCGCTGGCTGGGGGCATCGGCGATTGCTTCAGGTCATAAATGGAGGTGCCGAAAGGAAGATCAAGCTTGTTGTTGGTTCCTCCAGGGCTGCAGACAACGACTTGTTTGGGTACGACGGTGTATTCGGCTAACAAAAGGAGCGACTGCTCGGCCGAGAGATACCACGCCACGCCAAACCGATCATCACAATAGCGGGCGCAGAATTCCCAAAACGATGCATACCAGGGAGTGCTGTCCCCTTCTCGGGCGGTCGGCGAAGACGAGATCAGCCATTTGGGCATGATCTCCTGAAGAAAGCCGTTCTTGAGCAGGCGCTCGCGGTCGATGCGCTTGAGTTGGCTGGACCGGAACACCCGCCGCCCATCCGTTTGCAGTTGGCTCAGCGCTTCAAGAGAATCTGCCAGCTTTTGGTTCGGAGGAGGCATTCGCTTGTTCGGTGTATCGTCCCTATTCTGGACGATCACAAGTTTTTCCTGTCGTTCGATTACAAGTCTACGGTGTCGCGCAATTACAAGTCAAATATGTTGTTCGATTACAAGTTTTGGCTGTCGTTCAATTGCAGGTAAAAACGCCAAAGCCCAAGTATCTAAACGCCTTGCAACCGTAATCACAAGCTCTGGAGATCGACAAACCTCTCAGTTCGTAGGCTTCGCAAATACGGGAAAAGCACCCGCTTGATTTCGGTTCAGTTCAGATCTGCTCAGTTAAAGCGCGTCGTCCCGAACGGCAATTATCCCCTTTTGTTTTCAACGTTCTGATTTCCCTGGCGGGAAGTATTTCGACGCTCGCTTCTTTGCGACTGCTCCTGCGGTCACACATCTTGGCATCTGTAAGTTGCTGAATCTCTTGGGTTGGTGGGTTTTATCTCAGACTATCTCTACGTGCAACTTATTGATTCTAAAGGAGGGTTGGTAGCGCTAACGGGAATCGAACCGGTTAAACGGCAGTTTTGGCAGGTTCAGATGGGTCTAAGCTGTTGATTGTTCGTTCTCGCCGGTTCTAAAAAAGTGGCAGATTCGGCCTATCGTTGCCGCGCGTGTGACGTCGGTGTGATGTCGGATCCGATTTCCGGCGACTGAAGAATGCGCGAGCCGTTTCGCGGCGCCGAGGCTAGTGCATGTCTTCCAGTTCCATTGGGCGCGGCACACCCATTTCGCTGAAGCCGCCAGCCATATTTTTGAAACGCTCATCAAGGTCGCGCAATGAAGAAACTGGTTTGATCATGTCGGAAATCCCGTTCGTCGCAAGCGTCGGGCTCGATATGATCTCATACAATAGAGGCGGTGGCCGAGCCTGATCCACTGTTGGCAATCAGCAGACTTTATCATTTCACGGATGTTCGCAATCTTCCCCTGATAAAGGATTT
>CAZPZE010000730.1:0-11063 GCA_964590625.1 uncultured Solibacteraceae bacterium | reverse complement strand
CTACCAGGTGCCGATCCCGGCGGAACTGAGAGGCGCGGGCGACGAATATGATATTCGTATCGAGGTCACGATGTCATATGTCGCGCAGCCACGCCGCACGCGGCGGCATTTACGGCGATACCTCTCAACTTGGGTCGACTGGAAAACCAGCAAGCTTGGCGAAAGCCTTGCGTCATTTCGCGTCCGTGCACTAAAAGAAGCGCAGGACGGCGAGGATGCGCAACCCGGCGCCACGCTGCCCTGGGTGTTGCATGAAAAATCCGACGACGGTCTCATTCGCGATACCAAGCGAAACAACGGTACCGTTCAAAAGGATTGGGCCGTCGTGAAGTCCAATACCTTGCCGAGCGATTTTTGCATAGCAGTGGTCGGCCACAAGGGCTGGAGCCGCGATCCGGACTCTACGGCCAATTACACTCTGGCCGTGACGTTCGAGATTTTGGGTCAAGAGATCGCTATTTACGATCCGCTGCGAACAGCCGTTATCGAGTTGCAGGAGCTTGAGGCGGAGGTGGAGACCGAGGAAATCGAGGCGGAGCTAGAAGAAGCTGAAATTGAGGTCGGTGAGTGACCAAAGCCTTCCCACTACCGACAGCAGCTGAGGATAGCGGCCCCATTTTACGTCGATCCAAGTTCCGACGCGAAGCCAAAAGCAGTGGCCGGGATCGTCACGTTAATCGAAGTAGGTGATTTTAGGAGAGCTGTGACCGCTTTGTGCATGTATTTACAGGTCTCGAATCCATGCTCATCGATTTTGCCTCGAAATGTCAGTGAGTTGTATCTGTCCGAAATTTCGTCATGTACAAAATTTGTACAAAACAATGTGGCGATGTCTCTAACTTATTGAAACTGCAGGCTGGCTCCCCGGCATGGATTCGAACCACGATTCACGGCTCCAAAGGCCGCTGTCCTACCATTAGACGACCGGGGAATTCGGGAGGGATCTCGCTGCGGTTTCAGCCACCGCGACGGCGTTACTCCCAGTCTATCCCATCGTCCGCGCGATCAACGAATCGGTTCCACAACTATCCGCCCGTTGCTCTCCCACGCCGCGACGGCGCCGCCATCCGCGAACGCAGCCACAGCCGGAAACGCGCCTTTCGATCCCAGCGCACGCGCCTGAGTCGCGCCCGGCGTCAGAACCTCGATCGAATCGGGCGTTGTCCACATCGCGTAAGCGCCGCGCGAGTTCGCCGCGATCGCCACATCGGTTCCCTCGCCCACCGCTTTCTCCGGCTGTCCGGGACGATCCACATAAACCGAATGTTCGCGCCGCCACGCCGTTACGACGCCCGCGCTCGAAACGGCGACGCCGCCGCCGTCCATGGGACACGCATTCAGTTTCCACGTTCCATTCCCCAGCTTCTGCGGCGCGCTGAAATGCAAACTATCGGCCGATCGCGCCAGATACATATCGCGCGACCCGCCCAGCCAGTTGCGATACATCACGACGACGGCCCCGTGCTCATCGAACGCCGCCGAGGGATGGCAGCATTCGCAGATCGTCCCATCCGGCGAAGCATAGATAAGCGTATTCTTCGACCAAGTCTTCCCGGCATCGGTCGAAAGCGCGCCGTACAACTGCGTCTTCCCGGTTCGCTTGTCGAGCCATACCGCGAAGACTCTGCCTTTCGAATCCGCCGCGAGACTGTGAAGACCCTCGGTCGGCGCGCGCGGCACATCGTTCACAATCGTCCCTCGCGACCACGTCCTGCCGCCATCTTCGGAACGCCACGCCACCAGATCGCCGTCCGTGGGCAGTCCGTGTGCGTGCGGCCCTTCGGCCAGCGTCTTTCCGGTTACAGCAGTGATCACAATCGTCTGGCCGGCGAACGCAATGCGGGGGCCGCGATGCCGCGTGAGCGGCACTACCGTGCCTTTCCCCACCTGCACTGGCGCGCCGAAAGTTTTCCCGCGGTCATCCGACCGCTGGAAGTAAATCGCCTGGCCAGCGCCATATGCCAGCGCGACAGTCGAGCCGCGCACCGCGAGTTGCGGCTCGTGGGCGGGTTCGCCATTGGACGACGGACCGAGCGAAAGAGCCACCAGCGACAAAGCGTAGAGCAGATACATGGTTTCTCCTGACTAAAACGCGAGCCGCAGCCCGAACTGAAAACCGCGAGGATCGCTCACCGCCGTCACAGTCCTGAAAGCGGGAGAGGGATTCGACGGATACGCACCTGTCCCGAAATTGCCGTTGAGGCTCACGCCGTTCACATGGTTCGTCAGATTAAACGCTTCCGCCAGCGCCGTCATCCTCAGGTTGTCGGTGAGCTGAAACGTGCGGCTCAAACGCGTGCCGAGCGAGAGGAAATCGAATCCCTGGCCTGCATTGCGATTGATGAAGACACCGTTGATGGTCGGCCGCGCCGTGGTCCCCTGCAGGGTCGTCGCCCCGGTCGTGATGTTGAACGGAAGCGGCGAGTAATACTGGAACATGCCGTTGAGGGAGAACCCATGCGTCAGCTTCTCCCACGCCGTCCTGCCCGCTGTCAGCGGCGTATGAATGGCGCCATCGATGACCAGACGATGCCGCTGGTCGTCATCGGACCGCCCGTAATCCTGCCAGATGTTGAACATGTCGATCGGCGAACTGAAGAAGAATTCGCCCACATTGTCGAGCGCCTTCGAGTACGTGTAGGAGATTCGGTAATTGCTCCATCCCGAAGGCCGCTGCACGAAGGAGACGTCCAGGGCGTCGTAGTGCGAATCCGCGAGTGACGAATACTGGCTGTCATTGGCGATCAGCGGATTCGGCCGGCAGCCGTTGTTCGTTCCCGCGGCGGTGCATGTCGGCACATTCTGGTTTACGGAAATGATCAGGTGGAGTCCGCGCACGTGCTGGTAAGCAGCGCTGATGGTGGTCGCGCGCCCCAGTTGCTGCTCGATTTCGAAATTCCCCTGCTCGGAATATGCGTTCTGCATATGCGGATCCATCGTCGAGTAATTGAACAGCACGCCCGGGGGCAGCGTCAGGCTGCTCAGGATGGCGGGGAACACCGGCGCTCCCGCCTGCGTCGGCGAAAGGCTGATGCCGATCTGCGAGAGCTGCGCCCGATCGATCGTATTGTTCGCGGAGAGGATCGCGTTCGCCAGCGCACGCAGCGGAACGCGGTCGTAAAAGATTCCGTAGCCGCCGCGCACAACGGTCTTTCGCGACCGGAAGGGGGTCCACGCGAAACCGGCGCGCGGCGAAACGTTATTCGTGTCAGTCTGAATGGTCTGGAGGAACTGAAGATCGTAGCGAACGCCGAGATTCAGGGTGAGCGAGTTGCTGACTTTCCATTCATCCTGCGCATAGAAGCCAACATTGGGGTTCGTCTGGTGAACGCGGCTCGTATTGAACGTCTGAGTAAAGCCCTGATTGTTGTACGTGCCGGATAGAAAATTCGCCAGCGAAGAAAATGAATAACTCCCGCGCCAGGCGCGCGGAAAGTCGATCGTATCGTCGTTGTAGATGTATTCCACACCGGCGCGCAGCGCATGCGGCCCCGCCTGATAGGAGAAATTGTCCACTACCTGGGCGAGCTTGTTGTGCCGGCCCGTGGGGGAGCCGGAGAGTGTTCCGAACGAGGCGACGCCGGAGATACTGACGGCGGGGCCCACGGGATCGGATGGCTGAGCCTGCAGTGCGCTGTACCAGAACTGGCCGCGCGTTTCGTTGACCGCGCGCGGCGAAAGCGAATAAATGTTGCTGACCGCCGCCACCTGGTCTGTATCGTCCAGATTGGCGGACGCGGTGGATGCGCTCAATCCGCCCGCGCCACGCGAATTGACACTGGTCACATGATAGGCGCTGTAGCGCGCGCTCAACTGATCCTTTTCATTGAAGTGATGATCCACTTTCCCCAGGAAATTCGTCACGTGAACCGGGTTCGGATAGATGCCGGTCGAGATCTGCGCCCCTGGGTAGCCGATTGCGGCGAGGCGCGCATTGATCGCCGCCACGTTCGACGGCGAGATGGTCACGAGGCCGGACTGGTTTAAGTCGCGGCGCTCGAAATTCGCGAAGTAGAAGGTCTTATCGTGAACGACCGGCCCTCCGAGGCTCGCGCCATACTGCGCCTGCGTCATCGGAAGAGCGCTGTGCAGCAGGGGATTATCGGCATTCAACGCGCTGTTCCGGAAGTAGCCGTAGGCATCGCCGTGCAGCCCATTCGTGCCGCTCTTCGTCACCACATTCACGTAGCCGCCAAGCGCTCGTCCGAATTCCGCCTGACCGCCCGACGTGACGACCTGGAGCTGTTCCACCGTATCGAGTCCGTAAAATGCCCCGGTCAGCCCGGCGGCGTCATCGTTATTGGAAAGCCCGTCCACAATGAAGCTGTTCGAAAAATTTCGCTGGCTTCCGATCGAGATGCCCTGGCCTGGAACGGCCGCTGTTTCGGCAAAGAGCTGATTCGAAGCGGTGTTGGTGGGCGATACTCCGGGAATCAGCAGAGCCGCATCCAGAAAACTGCGGCCGTTCAGCGGAAGCTCAGCCATCTCTTTCTGCGTCACCGTGCCCGCAATCTGCGAGCGCGCGGACTCCAGCACTTCGGCCTGCTCGGAAACGTTGACGGTCGTCTGTGACGCCGCTATCGAAAGGGTAATCGGGAGATCGAAGGCGGACCCGATCGTCAGATTCAGATTCCGCGTGGAATCCGCAAATCCGCCCTTGTGAACCTTCACTTCATATGGGCCCACCTTGAGGTAGGGCAGACGGAAGCGCCCGTCCGCATCCGTAGTGACCGAGGCTGTTACGTTCGTATCGGTATTTCGCGCCGATACGGTGCTCCCCTGAATGGCGCCACCGCTGGCATCCGTCACGCGGCCCGCAATACTGGCATTGTTAATAGACTCCTGCGCCATCAGCGCGGACGCGCCAAGGCAAAGCAGGAATACTGCTCTCGATGAAAACACCGGAAGAAGCTCCTTTATGCTTCAAATAGAAAAATCGACTTGCTGAAAGAGAATCGAGACTATTCGAAGTACGAAGGAGGACCGCGCTGGCCGTGAGCCGTTATGCGGCGAAGATCCTGACGCCGGGTAGAAAGGAACTCAACCCTGGAAATATGGAGGATACAGGGCGTGACCACCGACGGCGCCAGGAGGGAAGACCGAGGATTGCTCGATGGCGTGAGCGAGCCATGCCTCTGGAACGGACAATCCACCCGTAGCCCCGGGCCACCGTTGGTGGAAACCGTCGCCCCCATCATGCAGTGATGTTTGCCATTGCGCAGACAGCACGCGGGGAGGTCGGGCTTTGCCGTTGAGGCCAGTACCGGCGAAACCAGCGAGAAGCTGATCAGAACCAGCAGCAGCGATGCAAGGAAGCGGCGCATCAGAGACAACTCTTATTATTATCTGACGCCGCACATGGATTTGTCATCCGACAAAATCTTTCGCGACGACATTTGTGGCGACTCTCACCGCCTCTTTGGTAATCTGAACGAAATGGCGTCGTCCCAGCGGCCCGGTGAAATCACATACTACGAGGAGCTTGGCGTCGAAGAAACGGCCTCCGCCGACGAGATTCGCGACGCTTTTCGCACTCTCGCGCGCCTCCTCCATCCGGACCAGCAATCGGACCCGCAACTCAGAGAAATGGCCGAGCGCCAGATGCGGAAACTCAACCGCATCTATGCGGTACTCTCTGATCCCGAGCGCCGCACCGCCTATAACGAATCTCTCGAAGAGCCTCGCAGCGCAGCGCCCATCATTGTCTTCAGCGGCGCTGACGGAAATCTGAAGAAGCTGATCGTCCGCGTATTGACGCTCGCCGGAATCGTGCTCGGCTCCGCGCTGCTCATCTGGTTCATGGCCACCAGCACTAACAACGAGGGCCGCGTACCCGAAGCGCACGCCTCATCGGGCTCTGGCGCGGACGGTCCTGATGACGGCGTCGACCAGATCGCGCGCCTGCGCGACCAGCTTCGTTCCGCTGAAGCCGAGCGCGATTCCGCGCTTGTGCAGCTGGAAAAGCTGGGCGGCAAGGCAGCGCTCGCCAAAGCTCATGAGGGCGAGGCTTCGGCCGCGTCAGGCTCTGCGCGCCTGGTGGCCGAAAAAGAACCGCCGCCGCGCCCCGCGATCACTCCGGAACCTGCCGCGAATTCCGCGCAGTTCACCGGTCTCTGGGTTTTCACGAAGGGCAGCGGCTCGGCGTCTCCCGGCGGCAAATCGCAGTATCCGCCTGAATACATCGAGCTCACGGTCTCACAGGAAAACGGCGCCCTGCACGGCCAGTATCATTCGCGCTATCAGGTTCTCGATCACGCGATCTCGCCTGATGTGGACTTCACGTTCAATGGCATGCCGTCCGGCTCTTCGCTGACCTCCGCGTGGCAGGGCCCCGGCGGCGCCAGAGGACACGTGACCATGAAACTCGTTGCGCCCGGCACCGTGGATCTTGCGTGGAACGCCAATGAACTCGGCAGCCTGCAGTGGCTGACGAACGGCGACGCGACGTTGACGAGAAAGTAGGGCTAAGAAGCGGGATCGGCGCCGTACGTCGCTTCATCCACGTACCACGCCATGGCCGCGGACTCGATCTGCGACGGTCTTCGCATCGGATCGGGCGGCTCGCGCAGTACGCTTCGCAGCGCGGCGGCTTTGTCTTCGCCGCTAACCAGACACAGCGTCTGGCGCGCCCGCTCCAGCACGCCGCGCAGCAGTGTCACGCGATGCTGCTTCATCTTCTCCACCCAGACTGCGCCGGCGATATCCGTGCGATTTTCAATCAGCGGCTCGCCGGGAAACAGACTCGCCGTATGCATGTCCGGACCCATGCCGCGCTGCACGACGTCGAATACCGGCAGCTCATCGCCGCTCAGGCCGAACACACGGCGGATCTCCGCCACATACGCCGCGGCTGCCTCCGCCGGCGCGGACTCGCCAGCGATGCGATGAACGTTCGATGCCGGAATCCGAATCGAATCGAGCAGCGACTCCCGCGTCATCCGGTAATTGCTGTGGGAGTCATCCGGCGGCACCATCCGCTCATCTACCCAGAACAGCTGCACGCCGTTCCAGTCGAATGGCCGGCGCGCCATCGACTGGAACATCAGCCGCGGCGTAGACCCGCCCGAGACCGCGAGCATCGCCACGCCCCGCGCCCGCCTGGCCTGATCGCAAAGCGCAAGAATTCGGTCGCCGCACGCCTCCGCGGCTTCCTTTGCCGTTGGATACCGGAAAATTTCTGTGCTCATGCCGTAATGTGATTCAGCGCGCGCTCGAAGGCGCGGTCATGCACAACTAATCCCAGCTCTTCGTTGAGCAGTTGCTCTTCGGTTCCGGGCGGCATGCTGGCGCGCTGACGGATCGCGCCGATTTCGTATTCCGCGCCGCCGCGGCACATTCGCACCTGCAGATCGTCGTCCACGCGGACGCCAAGCAGGCATCCTTCCTCCGCGCCGGTATTGCCTCGCAGCGAAACGTTTGCATCAGGAAGCGCCGTTTCGAGCCAGGCCTGCAGGTAGCGCGCCTCCGCTCCCGCTTCGCGTCCGCCGTATTCGATTACAATCGTGCTGGGCGTGCGGTTCTCCAGCAACTGCGCGAGCAGCGCGCGGATCGGCGTGAGCCGCGTCCATGCCAGATCACCCGTGATGTGGCCGGCATCAAGAAGGCCGCCCAGTTCTCCGAATCCCGGCGCTCCGGGACGGGCGGAATCCACGATAATTTTGTCGCCCAGCCGCAACACCTTGCGCAGCGCGCCCGCCCGCACAATTCTTGCCGACCGCAGCAGCACCACGCGCGGCAGATCGGGCGCAGCGAGGGGAGCCACAATCGACGCCGCATCCGCCAGCCGGTTGATCGATGCCGTTACTTCCACATACTCGCAGCAAATCTGTTTCTGATGTCCGAAGGGTTTCCAGCATTGCGCCGAGACACGCGCGGAGAGCTCATCCTCGCCGTCCTTTAAACGCACGACGATCATGCGGCTCGGATGTTCGCGCATCAGCGACGCCAGCATTTCGTTGAGTGTCTGCGAATCTTCCTCGTCATCCGCGAAACATGTCAGCGTCATGGAACACGCGCGCAGCAGGGCGTCGCCGTTGCCGCCCGGCTCGCCCAGATCGAGCCAGTGCGCCGCCAGTTGCTTCAGGATTTCATCCGGCTTGATGGCTTCTGCGGTTGCCATTTACGGTGTCCTCCACACATGCCCGCGCCGCGCCAGCATCTCGTCCGCTTCGGCCGGACCCCACGTGCCCGCCGCGTAATTCGGGAACGAATATTTCTTCGCTTCCCACACGTCGAGAATCGGCTGCACCGCGCGCCAGCTCGCTTCCACCATGTCCTGGCGCGTGTAGAGCGTCGCATCGCCGATGATCGCGTCGAGCAGCAGCGTCTCATAGGCCGAAGGCGAGCGCTCTCCGAAACTCGCGCCGTAATTGAAATCCATCGACACCGGACGCAGCATCATCCCGGCGCCTGGCCGCTTCGAAACAAACTTCAGCGAGATTCCTTCTTCCGGCTGAATGCGGAGGATCAGCAGATTCGGCGCTGATGCTCCCGATTCATCATCGTTCCGAAAAACCGAAAGGGGCGCGGAACGGAAATGAATCGCGATCTCGCTCACGCGCTTCGGCATGTATTTGCCGGTCCGTATATAGAAAGGAACGCCGGCCCATCGCCAGTTATCCACGAGAAATGTGGCCGCCGCATATGTCGGCGCGGTGGTTTCCGGATTCACGCCCTTCTCCTGGCGGAACCCGATCACCTGCTGCCCGCCCACGCGGCCCGGACCGTACTGGCCCGCGACAGCGTTCTCTTCCACTTCTTCCTGCGTCATGATGTGAACCGATCGCAGGAGCTTCGAACGCTCATCGCGGACCGCATCGCTCGAAAACGTGGCGCTCGGTTCCATCGCGATCGTCGCCATCACCTGCAGCAGGTGATTCTGGATCATGTCGCGCAGCGCGCCGGCTTCCTGGTAATACGCGCCGCGGCCTTCCACGCCAATCGATTCCGCCGCCGTGATCTGCACATGATCGATATAGCGGCGGTTCCACAGCGGCTCAAAGATGCCGTTGCCGAACCGGAACGCCATGATGTTCTGGACCGTTTCCTTGCCCAGGTAATGATCGATGCGATAAACCTGATCTTCTTCGAAGTGCGCGTGAATCCGCACGTCGAGCTCCCGCGCACTCGCCAGATCATGCCCGAACGGCTTTTCGATGATGATGCGCCGCCATCCATCGCCTTTCGCCAGTCCCGCGCGGCCGAGGCCTTCGGCGATGTCCGCGTATTGACTCGGCTGCGTCGAAAGGTAAAACAGAACATTGCCGGCGGTCTCGCGTTTCTTCTCCGTGCGATCGAGCGCGCTTGCGATTTTCTGGTACGAATCGGGATCGGCCACATCGCCCGGCAGATAAAACAGGCTTTGCGCGAATGAACGCCACAGGTCTTCATCGAACGGCGAGTCTTCGAGGAATTTCGAAACCGAATCCTTCATGCGCGAGCGGAATTCGTCATCGGACATCGCCGTTCGCGAAATCCCGATCACCGCGAATCCCGGCGCCAGCCGCCCTTCGTAAGCGAGCCGATAAAGCGCCGGCATGAGCTTGCGCTTCGTCAGATCGCCGTTCGCCCCGAAGATTACCACCGCGCACGGCGGCGTTTTGCGATGAAATCGTAACGGATCGTGCAGCGGAGAATCGCCCATTACCGCCACAGTAGCAGATGTACGTGCGTCCACGTGGCGTTAAGATGATGACCCGCATGTGGCATTGGATGATAAGTAGATGCTTTCAGTCGCGGCGCGCGTGATCGGCTTCGTCAGCTTCGGCGCGTGGACATACATGGCGTTGTTTCGCGGAGGGTTCTGGAAGCTGCGCGAACGCCTCCGTGCGGGAGCGCCGTCACACCCGCACACCGTCACCGCGGTCATTCCCGCGCGTAACGAGCGTGATTTGATCGGACGCGCTGTCGGCTCGCTGAAGGCTCAGAATCAGCCGCTGCATGTGATCGTCGCCGACGACGAAAGCACCGACGGCACCGGCGAGGCATCAAACGCCGATCTCGTCGTCCGTGTCGCACCGCGCCCACCGGGCTGGAAGGGAAAACTCTGGGCTGTCTCTTCCGGCATTCAGGCGGACCACTCCGCGCCCGAATACTACCTGCTCACCGACGCCGATATCGAACACGTCGCGCCCGACCTCCTCCGCGCGCTTCTCGCCAGGGCCGAAAGCGGCTTCGACCTCGTGAGTGTGATGGTGCAGTTGCGCTGCGAATCGACAGGCGAGCAGCTTCTCATTCCCGCGTTTGTATTTTTCTTCTTCATGCTGTATCCGCCGCGATGGATCAGCACGGGGAAGGGAAGTGCGGCGGCGGCCGGCGGCTGCATTCTCATCCGCCGCGAAACCCTCGAACGGATCGGCGGTATCGCCTCCATCCGCAACGCCCTGATCGACGATTGTGCTCTCGCAGCCCGAGTGGGAGCCGCCGGCGGACGAGTCTGGCTCGGCATTTCGGATCTTCCGATCCGCAGCATCCGCCCGTACGGCGGCGTCTCCGGGATTCGCGCCATGATCGCGCGATCCGCCTTCGCGCAACTCAATCACTCGACCCTGTTGCTTCTGGGTACCGTCATCGCGATGTTGCTGATCTATGTCGCGCCCACGCTCCTCTGGCTCTCACGCGACCCCGCCGCCACGGCCCTCGGGTTCGCGGCCTGGCTCATCAGCGGCATCATCTACTTGCCGACTGTTCGCCTCTACCGCGCGCAGCTCTGGACCGCCTTCGCACTCCCGGCAATCGCGATCTTCTATCTGATCGCAACTGTGGAATCCGCCATCCAATACTGGACCGGCAAAGGCGGTCAGTGGAAAGGCCGCATCCAGGATGTTTAATTAACGTCCCGCAAACGCCAGCGGATGAATCACTGTCACAAACTGAACCGCCAGCGTCCGATCCGGTTCGTTGCGCTTCTCGCTGTGCGTGGTCTCGTAACTGATCTTGATCAGTTGCCCCGCTCCGGGACGATATCCCGCCGCCGCCTCCACTACCTGCGCGTGCCCCACATGATCCGCGCTCAGATAGCTCAACCGCGTCGCCACGTACCATCGCGGACCCAGCGTGCGCTC
>CAZPZE010000729.1:0-1998 GCA_964590625.1 uncultured Solibacteraceae bacterium | reverse complement strand
GCCGAAGCCCCTCTTCGCCCGGACGCGAATTACCGTAGCCGGACAAAATGTGGAGGGCCTGACGATCTCACCCGCGGAGGCTCGCTCCGCATCTTTCATTCTCAGGCGCGGCGACAATAAATGTCCGGAAGCCGCGAACGTATCGCTGAACTCGCTCGAAGACTGGACTGTTGTTCTTCGCGCCAATCAACCGATCGGCACAAAGCCTCAAACCATCGAGGATCTCGCGCCGGGCCCTTATCGCGTCTCCGCTTCAGTCGCGGATAACACCTGCTTCGCCGCGCCGCGCACCTTCACGCCGGGTGAGGATACCGCTCCCATCGAGATCACGCTCTTCCCCGGAGGAAGCATCCACGGGCATGTGCGGGGCGTCGGCGATCCTTCGAAATCGCTCGCATTGCTGTTCGATCCGGAAGCGGGCGCTGAGCCGGTGCGCGTGGCCCATCCCGACGCGTCAGGAGCATTTGCATTCGAAGGTTTGCGTCCGGGTCATTACCGCATGGCGGCGGCAGCGGGCGATGAAGCATCGCATACGAAATGGATGGATCGCGATGCCGCCACCACCGCCGTTGAAGTGTCTTCGGGTTCGGCGGCCACCGTCGATCTCGTCATTCCTCCGGCCAACCCTCAATAGGAGTGGATATGCGTTTTCTCATTGCTCTCGGCGGGTCTTTTATCCTGAGCGCCGGTCTGCTTTTTGCGCAGGCGGCTACCAGCGCTGATGCCACTACTGGCAGTTCGATCAGCGGACAGGTTGTGCTGGCGGCCGGAAAGACTCCCGTGCCGGACGCCACTGTTCGCGCCCGCTCCGGAAACAAAACCACGCAGACGAAGGCGGATGCCCAGGGCCACTACACATTAAAGGATGTGGCGCCCGGCGCTGTAATGGTGATTGCGAGTCGGCCGCCCGGCCAGGCAGGTCCGCCCGTTTCGGTTTCGCGGCGCGTGCAGCTCGGCCAGGCGCAGGACCTGATCTCGATCGACCTCGAAATGCCCACGCCGCCCCAGATCAAAGGGCGCGTGATCGACGAAAACAAGGAGCCGGTGCCCGGTATGTCCGTCATGCTGGTGGCTCGCGAATATTCGCATGGCGCGCTGCGGTACGTGTTTTCCAGCGCAACCCAGACGGACGATCAGGGAAACTACACGATGAGCCGCCTTGAGCCGGGTCGTGCTTATCTCCTGTTGGCGCGGCGGCAGCACAACGGCGGCGGCGCCATCTCCGACCTTCCGACCGACCCCGCCATGCGCAAGCGCGCCGAGGCTCCGACGTATTATCCCGGCTCCACAGAAATCGACGCCGCCCAGCCGCTCGTACTTCGCGATGGCGAAGTGCGCGAAGGCGTCGACATCCCGGTGGTGCGCGAGCCGTCGCTCTGCATGGAGGGCCACGTACTCGCGGACGGCCACCCCGGTCCGCTGAACTTCGATATCTCGCAGGTGCGGCCCACCTTTGGCCTCTCCGGCAATGGCGGCATGTTCGGGTCGGGGATGTTCTCCGGCAAAGCCGGCGATGACGGAGTGATCCGTATCTGCGGCATGGCGCCTGGCAGCTACATCGTCGCGGTGACCCAGTGGGGCGGCCCGCGCGATGCGCCCTCGTTCTACGGAATTGGTGAGGTGAACCTGAAAGACCGCGATCTGCAAAACGTTGCGATCAGCGCCCGGCCGCGCGTTCCCGTGCCGGTCGAAGTGGTGCTGGATAATCCGCAGCCTCAGCCTCCCCCATCGGGCGGCGATCCACCGCCTCTTCCAAAGATCAATGTGTCATTCCAGGCGCTCGTGCGCTCGCAATTCGTCGGCGAAAAGCGAGGCGGCCAGATCGACCTGCCCGGCACGCTGATGCTGGATGGCGTGTATATGGACGACTACGCTGTGCAGGTGCTCGGGCTGCCCCAGGGGATGTATACGAAGGACGTCACCTATGACGGCGTGAGCGTAATGCGGGGAGTCGCTCAGGTTGGCAAGGCGCCGGCGAATGCCACGCTGCGCGTGACC
>CAZPZE010000728.1:0-3208 GCA_964590625.1 uncultured Solibacteraceae bacterium | reverse complement strand
GTGTTCACGCCAAATTTCATTTCAGGGTGAATTATACCGGTTGCGCGCGTGCGTCATCGCGCGGGCGCGACGAAAGGTTTGTCGAAGAGGAATCGCGGTCACGGACCTGCCGGGCGGAGTCGATGGCAAGGCTGAACTGCGTGTTCGGTTGACTTTGGTTACCAGGCGGAAAAATCGCTCGAATAATAACGAGTGATAGCTGTCGGAGTGTGCATGTGGGCCTGCCGCTTTTCGATGAATTTGGCGATAATTCGCGGAACGACGGTCAGGAACGCGCCGAGGCTTATGTCGCGGAACAGGTCCCAGTCATTGCGCACGCCCGTGGCGAAGAGCGCCATGGGTACGACGCCGACTCCGCCGCAGATCAGGCCAACCGAGACGGCGAGCCAGCCAAGCAGCTTGTAAGTCACGATGAGGGACTGCCACCAGCAAACACCGCCCACAAACAGCGAGCTGCCGCGGAGGATGCGGGCGATCAGGGGATGAGCGCGGCGGAAAACACTCATCGGGATCAGGATGGCGACCCAGCTGCAGAAAACGAGCGTGGCGGCGTCCTGCAGAGCCGGCAGAACGGATTCCATCCACTGGATGGCGGTTTGCCAGCGCAGGGTGGTGTCCATCGAGCCAAGCCCGAATCCGGAGAAGTCGATGAGGCCCGGAATGTTCGCCAGCATGCCCTTAGATTGCGCCGGTTCCGGGCCGGGCGCAAGATGGCGTCGGTTATGACTTCGAATAGTACCAAAGTTCTACTTTAGAAAACTGATGTACCGAGGGTGGAGGGCGATCGGAGGGGGATTGCAAGGTGCGCCGCGTCATACAATAATTGGTTTATGCCAGTCTTCCGGATTCATCGGATGAAGGACGCGCCGCGCCAGCAGTTTCGGAACGCAGCGCATACCTCCGGGGCCGCCACGGCGAAACCGAAGGACTACGAGCCCTCGGCCGAGGTGGAAGCGGCGAGCGAATACGCGGCGTGGGCGCTGATGCGGGAGACGGAAAATCCCCTCCACGTGGGAGATTTGCTGGAATCGGGCGAAGGCAGGCTGCGAATCTGCAAGTACGTGGGGTTTGAGGATGCGCGCTGGTTTGTAGCGGAACCCGCGCCTGGGGCGGCGCCGCTGCCCGGTGTTCCTCCCGCAGCCGTTCCGGAAGCGGCTCCGCAGCCGCAGGCTCAATAGAAAGAAGGCAATCCATGCGCTGCCGGCTCGGCGATGATATTGACGATTTTTGCGTCAAATGCAAACGGGTGATGAACCACCTGGTGGTTTCGCTGCTCAATGACGAGCCGGCCAAAGTCCGCTGCCGCACCTGCCACAACGACCATGATTTCCGGCACGAGCAGGCGCCCCCGCCGCGGGTGGATGCGCGGAAATCGTCGCTGATTCAGCAGGCGCTCGAGAAGGCTGCCGTGGCGACCGGCAATGGTCCGGTGACAGAAACGGAAGCTCCGGCGGCGGTAGAAGCGGAGCCCGCGCAGCCAGTCCCCGCGATGAAGCCGGCGCGGAAAACCGTGAGAGCAAAATGACCATATTCGTGACCGGCGGAGCTGGGTTTATCGGCTCCGAATTCATCCGCCAGATGGCGGGTTCCGCCCGGATTATCAACTTCGACAAGCTGACTTATGCGGGTAATCTGGATAATTTAGCGGAAGTCGCGAATCGGCCGGATTATTCGCTGGTGCGCGGCGATGTCTGCGACGCGCAGGCCGTGATGGATGCGCTGCCGGAGGGCTGCGACGCCGTGGTGCACTTCGCCGCGGAATCGCATGTGGACCGCAGCATTACGGGCGCGGAGGAATTCGTCCGCACCAACGTGCTGGGCACGCAGGTGATGCTGGATGCGGCGCGGCACCGCAAAGTGAAACGCTTCCTGCATATTTCGACCGATGAAGTTGGCGGCGACATGCCGCCGGGCGGTTGGTTCAAAGAGGATGATCCGCTGAAGGGCAGCAGTCCGTATGCGGCGAGCAAAGCGGCGGCTGAGCTATTCGTTCGGGCGGCCGCGCGCACATTCGGAATGAATACGCTGATCACGCGCACGAGCAACAACTACGGGCCTTATCAGTTTCCGGAAAAGCTGCTGCCGCTCTCGATTTCCAATGTGCTGGAGAACCGGCCGATCCCGGTTTACGGTGATGGCATGCAGGTGCGCGATTGGGTACATGTGGCGGACAACTGCCGCGCTCTGCGCGCGGTGCTGGAGCGCGGGCGGCCGGGCGAGACGTATCACATCGGCGGGGGGAATCCGCTGCCGAATATCGAAGTGCTGCGGACGCTGCTGAAGATTCTGGACAAGCCGGAATCGCTCCTCACAACCGTGACAGACCGGCCGGGGCACGATCGCCGGTACGCGGTGGATTTTTCGAAGACAACGCGCGAACTCGGGTGGAAGCCGGAGATTCCTTTCGCGGAAGGTCTGGCGCAGACCATCCAGTGGTATCAGGACAATGCGGAGTGGGTGCGGCGATGCCGGAGCGGGGAATACCGGACGTATTACGAATCGATGTACGGCGATCGCGAAGCAACCGCGAAGGCTATATGAGACTCACTGCACCGCTGGTTCTTTTGGTCTGTCTGGGATTTGTGGGATGCAGTTCCACGCCCGAACCCGCGGCTCCCGCGAAAGCCGAGAAGCCGGCACCACCCGAGGTCAAGGACCACACGTCGCTTTTTCCGGATGCGGGAAAGACGGACGCGCATGTCGTGCAGGATCACGTGCTGGATATCGCCGCGCTGCCCGGCGGCTCCGTCGCGAATTACAACGTGAAGGGGAAGACGTATCAGATGTTCATCATCGATACGGATTCCAACCAGAACGCGGCGTTCATGATGCTGGATATCAAGCATGCGATGGCGCCGGATCCGGACTATCTGGCGCACATCGGCGGGTATTTCGGGACATACAAAGATAAGCCGCTATACGTGTTTGCGAAGCTGCACTATGTGGCGGGGGTCTACGGATTACCTCGCGATAAAGCGGATCCGCTGGCGATTGAGCTGGCATCCCATTTAGACTGACTCCGCGCGGGGCGGTGGCCCGGCGGCCGAGCCGAAGCTCGGCCACACGACTTCAGTTCGTTACGCTTCGAGGCACTTCTTCGCGAACTCGTAGCACTTCGCCACTTCGGCTACCGAGTCCGAACCCTGCGGAATGCGGTATTCGAGCTCGATGTTGGCGGGGAACTTGTATTTGTTCTTCCGCATCATCT
>CAZPZE010000727.1:0-5042 GCA_964590625.1 uncultured Solibacteraceae bacterium | reverse complement strand
CTAAGTAGTCAATTGCGACGCGGAGTCGCGGTCCAGAAACAATTCCGCGCGCGGATGTTTCCGCAAAATCGACGCCGGGCACTGATTGGTCACCGGCCCTTCGACTGACGCTCTCACTGCGGCCGCCTTCGCCGGCCCGGGCACCATAACGAAGAGCTCGTGCGCGGCAATGAGCGTCGGGACGGTCAGGCTGAAGGCCTGCCTGGGGACGTCGTCGAGCGTCGCAAAGGCGCCATCGTGCACCTGCTGGACCCGGCAGGCTTCATCCAGGGTAACTATTTTGATCGGTTCGGGGTCTTCAAAATTGCAGGGTGGATCGTTGAAGGCGAGATGGCCGTTTTCCCCAATACCGAGCAGCGCGATATCGAAGCCGCCTTTCGGCAGCAGCGCCCCATAGCGGCGGCACTCCGCCTGTGTGTCCACCGTTTCGCCCTGAATCGGGTTGAACACGCGCGGATGTACCTGATCGAAAATATGCTCCCGCAGAAAGCGCCGGAACGACCAGGGCGAATCCGGCTTTGCTCCCACGTACTCATCCATGTGAAAAGCCGTGATGGCGGACCAGTCAATTCCGGGCGCGGCGATGAGCGCGGCAAGCGTTTCGTTCTGCGAAGGAGCGGCGGCAAACACCACCGTGACAGCGCCCTTTGCAGCGATACGCCTGCGCAATGCTGTGGCGATGGCTTCAGCGGCGGCAGCCCCGAGTTCGGCACGGTTTTCGTGCACATGAATCTTCATCAGCCGCTATCATAATGCAGCCCTGAAAATTCTAGCGGCGCAGCGCGGCAACAACCATATCCATCTTCGGCGAAGTCTTTGGATGACGGTGGCAGCACGCCATCCCGGCCATTCCGCCACCGGGCTGCAGCGGCTTGTCTTTCGGGATGTACTTCACCGTGCCCACTCGGGCCACCGAGAAACCTTCCTGCTTCGCGGAAAATGCTGATCCCTGCGATGGGCGATGAAAAAGCGACATGGAGGGAAAAGGCAGCAGAGAGGCCATCACCGGCGTCTGCGGCACGATGAGGTTGGGGTTGGCGCCAAGATACCAGCTCCAGGTCACGAACCCATGCATCCTCTTCGACGAGTCGATGTAGGATCCAACGATCGTTCCCGAATTGTTGATACCGAGAGGTTCTGTATCAATGGAGCCCGGCACTTCGATGTCGAGGAAATTGCCGTTGTTCTGTCGCAGGAATCCGTGATAGAGGCCCGTATCGGTATCCTGCTGGAGCCCCCAGATGCCCACGACGTTGCCGACGATATCCATATCCCATGCACTCGTATTGTTGCTGCCGGGAACATCGAAGTTTGTGCGGACCATCTGGGACTCGCCGCCTGCCAGTTGATTCTGCTCGATGATATAGGCGCGGTGACGCCCGGGCACATCGTCCGGCGTCAACGCCGGTCCCGCGTTGTGGTCATAGAAGACCCCCGCGAAGCGCGTCCCAAAGGGATTTCCCCCCACATTCATCGTGGAGCCTGGCGTGCCGAACGACGCTACAGCGTCCTGAATCACCTGCACATTGGGCCAGTCCGAAATCTGCCCCACGATTCCGTACATCGAATCCTGCGGTCCGGTGTCGGTACCGTCATCGTGATAGCAGCCATAGACAGTACCGCTGTCCGAGATGCGATTGAAAATCGTGTTGAGGTGTCCCTGCGTCGTATAGACACCGAGTTGTCCGCCATTCTTCTGATAGAGAGCGCGGAAGCCCCCGCCGGGCGTCTGCGCGGCGACCGCGGAGTACGGGATGAACATGCCGGCAATGTCGCCGAAGTCATTGATGGAGCGAATCTGTGTAAAAACCGCAATGTCGCCGCCGGCCCCGGTCGGCCCGTCGACAGTCGAAAACTTACCGTGCCGGTAGACCCAGCCGTGAAAGAGTCCATTTGTATCGCCGTAACTACCGACTAAGTCGCCCAGTTCGTTGACTCCCCAGACGTTTGTTGCGACAACGCCAGTCACTCCCGGAGGCAATGCCGAAGCGGGATAATCGATCGTTACAAAGGGGACAGCGACTGCGGCGTCGGCCGAGCGCCACGAAAGCATCGCGAAGCCGGCGACCGCTACAAACAGGCCCCCGACGATAACTCTGGATCGTATGCTCATGTTGACTCCCTTGTGGAACTATAGGAGTATTCCGTTTCAATTGCACAGGTTTTAATTTCGCTCTGGGCGTAACTGCCGCATGAAAACCTCCATCGTTACAGCGAGAGCCACGACTGGACGAATGCGGCTATATATTTTCTTTATACTGACCGCTCTTGCTGCAGCCCAGCAGGAAACCGTCTTCCGGACGAATACCCAGCTCGTCCAGGTGGACGTCGCCGCCGAAGACAGGAATGGAAATCCGGTCACCGACCTGACGAAGGACGATTTCGAGCTCCGGGTCAACGGAAAGGCCCGGGCGATCGATACCTTCACCGCGACTTCGACAGTTCCCGTCATCACCGAGCCGCTGCCGGCCGGCACGTTCAGCAATCGAACGGAGGTCGCCCAGGTGACGCAGGGCCGGTACACGGCGTTCGTGCTCGATTGCCGCAACACGAACTTCAGTCTTCAGACTTTCGCGATTCAGCAGTTGCAGAAGCTGCTCGATACGTCACCGCAGGATGGCGAGGTCGCGCTGTATTTGATCAATAACGGCTTTCAGATCGTGCAGGACTTTACGTCAGATCTGGATCTGTTGAAAGATAAGGCGGCCGGGCTTTCGGGTGCGGTGCCGCCGCCCGTCACGGATCTGGCGCAGGCAGAAGCTGCCTCAAAGGAAACTGTCACTGCATTCCGGGACCTTGCGAAACACCTGCGCGGGATTTCCGGACAGAAGATTGTGATCTGGCTCAGCACCGGATTCCCCGACAATGAGCCCGTTGCTCCGCCCCCGCCAGGTTCACCACCAGTCACCCTGGTCACGGCACGGGACGCTCCCAGTACGTCTTTCCTCGCGGATATCGACGATGCGGTGCACGTCCTGGGGAACGCGAACATTGTCCTGGAGTCGGCGGAGCCTTCGTACCTGGGGGCGACCGTCTTGCCTGGCACTGGTCCCATCGTGACCCACGTCAATTCGCTACAGATGATTGCGGAACGCACCGGCGGCCGCTTCTTCCCCGGCGAGACGAACGACCTCGCAGCAACCCTGCATCACGCCGCGATCGACCACGCCGCCGCCTACGAAATCGGCTTCTACGACGACGGCAGCTGGCTCCCGGGCCTCGTGCCCATCGACGTGCGAGTCAAACGCTCCGGCGTGACCCTGCGGCATCGCGAAGGTATTTATGTCGAGAAAGATCAGCCGGCAAAGCCCGTCCCGTTGCAGGCAACCGCTCAGGACCTCCTCGAGCGCGCCGTGGACGCCATCACGATTCCCATCACCGCGAAAGTGACCCGCACCGCCGGCAACAAGGGAACCCTGCGGCTGCATCTCATCGTGGACGCGAACGCGCTCACGCTTCGTCAGGATGGGAACGTCTGGCGCACCAAACCCGCCTTCTTCACACGCTTCGCATCCGACGTGGAAGATCAGATCGGCGACGTTCCGCTCGATTCCCCCGAACTCACGCTCACCCAGGCGCAGCACGATCGCGCCCTTCGCGAGGGAATCAATCTGCGGTTCACGGTCAAAGCGAAGGAAGGCGCCGTCACGCTGCGCGTTCTGGTGCGCGATGAGTCTTCCGGCGCGGCGGGCACGGTCACGATCCCACTCACGGACGTCCCCGAAGCTTACTAGCCCGCCCGGCCTGATAGAACGGTAGAGGAAAATTCTATGTCCGAAATCATTCTCATTGCGAACGGCGACCTGCGCCTCTCCGCCAATCGCGTCTGCTGGGACGCACAAAAGCAAACCGAAGAAGCCGTAATGAACGCGATCCGCCGCGAAGGCCACACGGTGCGCCGCGGACATCCATTCGATCCCGAAAAAGGCCACGGTTTTATCGACAGCCAGGCACACGGCCTGCAGGTCTTCCGCAATATTCCCGAAGATGCGCCCATCGTCGTGGTGGAAGCCGTCTGGCAGTACACACAGCATATTCTGGGCGGGCTGATCAGCCACAAGGGGCCGATCCTGACGGTCGCCAACTGGAGCGGCCAGTGGCCGGGCCTCGTCGGAATGCTCAATCTGAACGGCTCGCTGACGAAAGCCGGAGTTCCTTACAGCACGCTGTGGAGCCTCGATTTCCAGGATGATTTCTTTCTGAACGGATTGCGGCGATGGCTGAAAGGCGAGCAACTGGCGCACGATCACAGCCATGCCCAGCCGCTCAGGAATCTCAGGCTGCCCGCCGATGCCGTCGGAATCGGCACAGAACTGGGGCGCCAGCTGAAGCACGACAAATCGATTCTCGGCGTCTTCGACGAAGGCTGCATGGGAATGTACAACGCCATCATTCCCGACGAACTGCTCTTCCCTCTCGGGGTGTATAAAGAGCGCCTCAGCCAGTCCGCGCTCTACGCCGCGATGCTGCGCGTCACCGATGAAGAAGCCGCCGCGGTTCGCTCCTGGCTCGAGAAGAAAGGCATGAAGTTCCGTACGGGGCCGATCGATGAAACCGACCTGACCGATGCCCAGATCGCCCAGCAGTGCCGCATGTACATCGCGGCTGTGCGAATCGCCGCCGAGTTCGGCTGCGACGCCATCGGCATTCAATACCAGCAGGGCCTGAAAGATCTCTGCGCGGCGTCCGATCTCGTGGAAGGGATGCTCAACAACGTCGACCGGCCGCCGGTCACCGGCGCTTCCGGCAAAGCGCTCTTCGAGGGACGCGCGCTGGTGCATTTCAACGAAGTCGACGAATGCGCCGGCCTCGATGGGCTGATCACGAATCGCGTCTGGACAAAGCTCGGCTTCGATCCGGAAACGACGCTGCATGACGTCCGCTGGGGCGAAGAGTACGGCGGCGAATACGTCTGGGTGTTTCTGATTTCGGGCGCCGCGCCGCCGCAGCATTTCGTGGGGGGATGGGCCGGCGCCGACAGTCTGCGCCAGCCACCCATGTATTTCCCGAACGGTGGCGGCACACTGCGCGGCATCAGCAAA
>CAZPZE010000726.1:0-2651 GCA_964590625.1 uncultured Solibacteraceae bacterium | reverse complement strand
CGGAGGAGTAGCAGTGCCGGGTGTTCCGGATACGGGTCCAGCCCGGGAATCCGGGCAGGGGGATGAACTCCACGAACTGAGAGAACTCCTTCTCGGCCAGGAAATCGTTATCCTGGCCGATCTGGAGTCGCGAGTCTCCGATCCCGCAAAGCGAACCGCCGACGTGGCGGAAGTGCTGCCGTCGGCTATCCGATCAGGCAAAAAGCCGCTGCGCGAGGCGCTCGAGCCGGTTGTTGAAAGGTCTCTGCAGAGCGCGGTGCGGCGCAATCCGAAGGAGATCGCGGACGCGATCTATCCCGTCATGGGTCCCGCTATCCGCTCGTCGATTGCCGCCGCCATCCGCGATTTCGCCGAGACGCTGAATCAGATCGTCGAAAAGAGCGCGTCGCTGAGCGCGATTCGCTGGCGAGTCGAATCCCTGATGACCGGCAAACCGTTCAGCGAGATATTGCTGGCGAGAAGTCTGCTCTACAGCGTGCAGCAGGTATTTCTGATCCACCGTCCGAGCGGCCTTTTGCTCCAGCACGTGGCGGCCACCGGCGCGGTCGTGAAGGACGCCGACATGGTTTCGGGCATGCTGACAGCGATTCAGGACTTTCTTGCGGATTCGTTCGCGGAAGGCCGCGAAGAACTTGAGACCGTGGACGCCGGCCGCTTCAAGCTCTGGTTGTCTTACAGCCCGAAACTGCTTCTGGTGGGAGCGGTCAGCGGCGCCGCTCCGGTGGAGTTGAAGCAGGTGTTCCGAAAGGCGCTGGATGGAATTGACGGGACTCTTTCCGCCGAGATCGGCGCCTTTAAACAGGGGGATACCGGCGTTTTTGAACCCGCAAGGCCGTTCCTTGAAAAATGCCTTTTGGGAAAGTCCGATCCCGGCAAGACAAAAAAGGCGCGCCTGTGGCCTTATCTGGCGGTGGTGGGCGTAATCGCGATTGCAATCGCGGGCTATACAGGCTGGCAGCGGATGCGGTGGAACCAGTTCATCGAAGCGCTCCGGCACGAGCCGGGAATCGTGGTTACAAGTGTCGATCGAAGCGGCTCCAAATATACGATCAGGCTGCTCCGCGATCCCGATGCTCCCGATCCTGCCGCGCTGCTGGCCGCGAGGCATCTTGATCCAGCGAAAGTCCGGTTTGAGTGGACGCCGTATGAATCGCTCAACACACCCTTTGCCGTGAAGCGCGATCTGAATGCGGCGAAACTGGCGATCGAGAACCGCATCGTTCGTTTCGATTCGGGCAGTTCGAAGCTTGGAGCGAGCGAAGCGGATCGCATCGATGACATCACCGTATCTGTGCGTCAGCTTCTGAAAATACAACCCGCCGCCCGCATCACGATAACCGGCCGAGCGGACGAAATCGGCGACGGAAAAGCGAACGAAAAGCTGGGGCAGGACAGGGCGAATGTTGTAGCCAACGCGTTTCGGGCGCAAGGCATTCCGGAGTCGGCGATTGCGGTAGTGTCGGTGGGCAACCACCAGCCGTTGCGCCCGGGAGTCTCTGAATGGGATCGCGCGGCCAACCGCAGCGTCAGCTTCAGCGTCTCCGCGGATGCCGCGAAGTAGTTTGTTCGCGCTCCTGCCATTACGCATTCGCTTCCCGGGAGTATACTGACCGTCAAGATGAATCCAGGTGAAACCCCGGCTGATGTTCACGCGCGCACGCCGGTTGCTTCCGATTCGCGCCGCGACTTCCTTCTCAAAGCTGTTGCCACCACCGCGCTTTCCGCTGCGCGGGCAAACGCACAGACCGGTAAACCGAACATCATCTATGTGCATTCGCACGATTCCGGCCGGTTCCTGCAGCCATTTGGCTATGCCGTGCCGACGCCGAACCTTCAAAGGCTCGCCGGCGAAGGAGTCCTTTTTCGCCGGGCTTTCAGCGCCGCACCCACATGTTCACCCAGCCGTTCCGGTTTCCTGACGGGCCAATGCCCGCACCGCAACGGAATGCTTGGCCTGGCGCATCGCGGTTTCAGACTGAACGATTACAACAAGCACATACTGCACACGCTGCGCCCGGCGGGGTATCATTCCGTGCTTGCGGGCCTGCAGCACATCGCCGCCGATCCAAAGGTGATCGGCTTCGATGAGATCCTGCCTCACAAATCGACTCAGGCGGCGGATGTCGCGCCAGGGGCTGTCGAATTCCTGGGGCGCGCTCACACCGCGCCCTTCTTTCTCGATGTTGGCTTCTTCGAAACGCACCGCGAATATCCGAAGCCGGGGCCCGCGGACGACCCGCGGTACACGCTTCCGCCAGCGCCGATCCCCGATACCCCGGAAACCCGCCTCGATACAGCGGCCTTTCACGCCAGCGCGCGAAACATGGATCACGCGGTGGGCCAGATTCTCGACGCGCTTGACGCACATGGATTGACCGGCAATACGCTGGTGATCAGCACGACGGACCACGGCGTGTCCTTCCCTCTCATGAAGTGCAACCTCGAAGATGACGGCTGGGGCGTCTCGCTGATTATGCGGGGGCCCGGCGGCTTCACCGGGGGCAAGGTGATTGACGCGCTGATCTCGCAGCTGGACATTTATCCGACGCTTTGCGATCTGGCGGGAGTGGCGCATCCCGAATGGCTGGAAGGAAAGTCGATGATGCCGGTTATTCGCGGCGAAGCGAAAGAGATCAATGAGGAAGTCTTCG